>NZ_CAJE01000012.1:600000-765266 GCF_000308215.1 Methanomassiliicoccus luminyensis B10 | reverse complement strand
AAGCGGATGTCCATGTGCTCGAAGCGGTCCTTGTTCTTGGAGCCATAGGCCATGACCGCGATGAGCGCCACGGCCAGCCCGGCGAACACTGCGAAGGTCAGCGGCTTCCCGGGGTCCAGCCCCTCAGAGGCAGAGATCAGGGACGCCCCGAACGTCGACGCTGCGGTGATGTATATTATGCCCACGAGGCCGGTGACCATCCGCTGGGGCATCCGGTTCTTGGACCAGCATTCATAGTGGGATCGCAGCGCCTGGTACGCCGGGACCATCAGCGCGGCCGCGGATGCCAGGGTGATGATGAACAGCGGCTGGAACAAAGCATCGAACAGGAGGTACGAGTAGAGCATCAGGGCGATCAGGCCCGGCACCAGCACCGCCAGCGAGTATTCGATGATCTTCTGCGCCCTATCCAGCCGGCGAGCCGCCTCGACACACGAACCGCCCATCCCGTCCCATCCCGGGGGGCCATCCGCATGCCGTGCTTAATACGCTATCGGCATGCGGATCGCCGGGGATAAGCAGCCCCTAACCGGGCTGCCAAGGGTTTAGAGCACTATGAAAAAGTCGATCGGAACGGTCTCTCCCCTCTGGAGGGTGACGGTCCTCGTCTGATCTCCTTCTATAATGCTGCCATGGACGTCGAGTACGATCTCATACGTGGCATTATCTCCGAAGAACAGGGGCTTGAAGGCGAAGTTCCAGTCCGCCCCGTTAGTCAATGTTTTCTTGCCCACTTCGTTCCCGTTCACTGTGAGGGTCACATCTATGGGCTCGTCCGAAAAGAGGTTGTTCACATTGATCTGTATCTCGCCGGAGCTTCCGAACCATCCCTTACCATATGTCGAGGAATAGTTGAACGCGAGCGCCAAGGCCAGGACGACCAGGAGCGCCACTACCGCTATAGCGATCTTTCCCATCTTCTTCATTTCTGACTCACCTCTTGGTCACGCGCAGGTAAGGCCTGCGCGTGCCTGTTCATCCTCAAGGGGTTAAAAGAACAATCCCACGTCATTCGCACGACGGGGAATGTGGCCGGGCCCTCACCCCATCCTGTGCGAACAGTGTTCATGTTGGAGACCATGAGGGGGGGGGGAATCCCACACCGGCCGGAGCTCCTGGAATTGCTGAGGGGCGCTGGGCGCCCCCCCGCGGTCCTTCTGCGCCCGAGTGGTCAAGGAGCGTTCACAAGACCGGAACGGCATCGCCCGGAAAATAGGTTTATATATGCCGCCGAATTCGCATATTTATCCGGATGCCGCGGAAGGGCGCCGCGGCGAAAGGGCCCGCGGTCGCGTTGACCGCTCCTCCCCTCAGCATCATCCAGATGAAAAAATGCCCCACCGAATGATTTTAATAATCGAGTTCATTAAGAGTTAAGCTGAACGGGTACTGAAAAACCCTTAACAGTTAAATATAACTATCATAATAGGGAGCCCGCTTCTGATAAGAAGGTGAAACATTGGCTAGAGGTCTTTACACGGCTAGGAAGCTCGCGAGCGACCGTCAAAAGTTCAGATGGTCCGACAGCACGTACAAGCGGAGGCTATTGAAATTCCGGGAGAAGTCTGACCCCCTCGAGGGCGCATCCCAGGCCCGCGGCATCGTACTGGAAAAGGTCGGTATCGAGGCGAAGCAGCCTAACTCCGCCATCAGAAAGTGCGTCAAGGTCCAGCTTATCAAGAACGGCCGTCAGATCACCGCTTTCGCGGTCGGCGACGGCGCCATCAACTTCATCGACGAGCACGACGAGGTCCTCGTAGAGGGCATCGGCGGCAGGCTGGGAAGGTCCTACGGTGACATTCCCGGCGTTCGTTACAAGGTAATCCAGGTAAACAATGTTTCTCTCAACGAGCTCGTCAGGGGCCGAAAGGAGAAGCCGGTGAGGTGAACACTGTGGAAACTGAAACTCAAGTTCAGAGCGGCGTGCTGCTCTTCGGCAAGTACGAAATGACCGGAATCGGCATCAGGGATGGCGGCCTAGCCAAGTACATAGACCTCACCCCCATCACCGTTCCCCACACTGGCGGGAAGCATGCCAACCGGTCCTTCGGCAAGTCCAAGATGAGCATCGTCGAGCGTCTGGTCAACAACCTCATGAGGACCGAGGTCTACACCGGAAAGAAGGCCAAGTCCGTCAAGGCCGTCCAGGACGCTTTCGCGATCATTGCGCAGAAGACCAAGAAGAACCCGATCCAGGTCCTCGTGGAGGCGCTGGAGAACGCCGCGCCCCGTGAGGAGATCACCAGGCTGCAGTTCGGCGGGATATCCGTGCCCAAGGCTGTCGATGTCGCTCCCTCCAGGAGGTTGGACATCGCCTTGAGGAACATCGCCAAGGGAACTGTGGACGCATCTTTCAAGAACAAGAAACCTGTCGAGGAGTGCCTCGCCGACGAGCTTATACTAGCTTCCAAGGGCGACATGAACTCCTTCTCCGTCTCCAAGAAAGAGGAGCTCGAGAGGGTAGCGGCCTCGGCCCGTTAAGTGTACTACATACGAATCAACAGGTGTTAATATGGGACGCAAGGAAGACAACATAGCAAGGGCCCAGGCGATCTCCAAGAATCCCGAGTTCATAAGGAACATCGGGACCGCCGCGCACATCGACCACGGCAAGACCACGTTGAGCGACAACCTCATCGCTGGTGCCGGGATGATGTCCGAGGACCTCGCCGGAAAACAGCTCATGCTCGACTTCGACGAGCAGGAGCAGGCCCGCGGTATCACCATTAATGCCGCCAACGCATCCATGGTGCACCGCTACGGCGGCAAGGAGTACCTGATCAATCTTATCGACACTCCCGGTCACGTCGATTTCGGCGGTGACGTGACCAGGGCCATGAGAGCACTGGACGGCGTCATCATTCTGGTGTGCGCGGTCGAGGGCATCATGCCCCAGACCGAGACCGTCATCAGGCAGGCGCTCAAGGAGAGGGTCCGCCCGGTCCTGTTCATCAACAAGGTGGACAGGCTGATCAATGAGCTGAAGGTAACTCCTGAGGAGATGCAGAAGAGGTTCACCACCATCATCACCGAGGTGAACCGCCGTATCATATCCCAGCTGCCCGAGCCCTTGAACAAGCAGTGGCAGGTCAGGCCGGAGGACGGCAGCGTCGCCTTCGGCAGCGCGTTCCACAACTGGGCCGTCAACGTGCCCTACATGAAGAAGACCGGCATCAACTTCAAGGACGTTTACGAGTACTGCAAGAACAACGACCAGAAGACCCTTGCCAAGAAGTCCCCCGTGCACGAGATCCTGCTGAGCATGGCCATCGAGCACGTGCCCAACCCCCTGGACGCCCAGAAGATCCGTATCCCGGTCATCTGGAAGGGCGACATGGAGTCCGATGTGGGCAAGTCCATGATGCACTGCGACGCCAGCGGCCCGGTCGCCCTGATGGTCACCAAGATCATCGTCGACCCCCACGCCGGCGAGGTGGCCATGGGCCGCCTGTTCTCCGGGACCCTCACCCGCGGCCAGGAGCTGTGGGTGTCCGGGATGCCCAACGTGCAGAGGTCCCAGACCGTATCTCTCAGCGTAGGTGCAGACCGGATCCCCATCGACCATATGGAATGTGGGAACATCGTCGCCGTGGCCGGCCTGAAGGACGCCATGGCCGGTTCCACCGTTTCCTCCGAGAAGGGCATGGAGCCGTTCGAGAAGATCTCCCACTATACCGAGCCCGTAGTCACTGTCGCGCTGGAGGCCAAGCACATGAAGGACCTGCCCAAGCTGGTCGAGGTGCTGAGGACCGTGGCCAAGGCCGATCCGTCCATCCAGGTCGAGATCAACAACGAGACCGGGGAGCACCTCATGTCCGGCATGGGCGAGCTGCACCTGGAGATCACCACCTACAGGATCGTCAACGACCACAAGGTCGAGATCAAGTCCTCCCCGCCCATCGTGGTGTACAGGGAGAACGTCCGCGGCAGGAGCCAGGTCTTCGAGGGGAAGTCCCCCAACAAGCACAACCGCTTCTTCGTGGAAGTGTCCCCCCTGGAGCAGCCCATCGTCGACGCCATCAAGTCCGGCGAGATATCGGTGGAAGGGAAGATTAAGGACGCCAAGGAGCTGGCCAGGAAGCTGGCCGAACTCGGCATGGAAAAAGATGAGGCCAAGGGCGTTGTCATGTTCAAGGACAACAACGTCTTCATCGACGGGACCAAGGGTATCCAGTACCTTAACGAGACCATCGAGCTGTGCAAGCAGGGGTTCGAGGAAGCTATGAACCTCGGCCCCCTGGCCCAGGAGAAGGTCATGGGCCTGAAGGTAAAGCTCATGGATGCCAAGCTGCACGAGGACTCCATCCACAGGGGCCCCGCGCAGGTCATCCCCGCGTTCAGGTCCGCCGTGTACGGCGCGATGTGCCTGGGCCAGAGGGTTCTGATGGAACCTCTGACCAAGATCTTCATCAACTGCCCCGAGGCCGTAATGGGCGACGCTCTGCGCGAGCTGCAGCAGAGGAGGGGCGTGATCGAGGATATCAAGCAGGAAGGCGAGGCCACCATCATCGTCGCCAAGGCGCCGGTGGCGGAAATGTTCGGGTTCGCCTCTGCGATCCGCGGCGCGACCCAGGGAAGGGCCCTGTGGTCGACCGAGAACTCCGGGTTCGTACCTGTGCCCCCTGAGCTGCAGACCAAGGTGGTCGCTGAGATCAGGACCAGGAAGGGACTGAAGCCAGAGCCGTACGACGCAGCGTACTATTCGGGCTGAGGAGTGAAAAACGGTTAAATACGAAAAACAGTATGGAGTAAAAACCGAATAGATGTATATAAAATCATAGGAGGCAGAAACATGGCAGAAAAACCACACTTGAACCTAGTCTTTATCGGTCACGTCGACCACGGCAAGTCCACCTCTGTAGGCAGGATGCTGGCCGACACCGGAAATGTAGATGCGTACCTGATCGAGAAGTACAGGAAGATGGCCGAAGAGAAGGGAAAGGCTACCTTCGAGTTCGCCTGGGTCATGGACTCTCTGAAGGAAGAGAGGGAGAGGGGAGTTACCATCGATGTTGCCCACAAGAGGTTCAACACCGACAAGTACTACTTCACCGTCATCGACGCTCCTGGCCACCGTGACTTCGTCAAGAACATGATCACCGGTACCTCCCAGGCCGACGCCGCCGTTCTGGTCGTGTCCGCCATTGAGGGGCCCCAGGCCCAGACCAAGGAGCACATCTTCCTGGCCAGGACCCTCGGTGTGAAGCAGATCATCATCGGCATCAACAAGATGGACGCCACCAAGCCTGCCTGGTCCGAGGAGCAGTACAAGAAGGTCAAGGAGGACGTTGGCAAGATCCTGAAGTCCGTCGGCTACAAGCTCGATGAGGTACCGTTCATTCCGTACTCTGCCTTCAAGGGCGACAACGCCACCAAGGCGTCCGCCAACATGTCCTGGTACAAGGGCCCCACCCTGCTGGACGCCCTGAACAACCTGAAGGAGCCCGCGAAGCTCACCAATCTGCCCCTCAGGCTGCCTATCCAGGATGTCTACACCATCACCGGCATCGGCACCGTGCCTGTCGGCCGTGTCGAGACCGGCATGCTGAAGCCCGAGACCAAGGTCATGTTCGAGCCGTCCCACGTGGTCGGTGAAGTGAAGTCCATCGAGATGCACCACGAGCAGATGCCCCAGGCCCTGCCCGGTGACAACGTCGGCTTCAACGTCCGCGGCATCGCCAAGAACGATGTCAAGAGGGGCGACGTGGCCGGTCCCGTGGACAGCCCGCCCACCGTGGCCAAGACCTTCACCGCGCAGATCATGGTCCTGAACCACCCGTCCGTGATCACCGTCGGATACACCCCGGTGTTCCACTGCCACACTGCTCAGATCGCCTGCACCTTCATCGAGCTCCAGAAGAAGCTCGACCCCGCCACTGGCGCCACCAAGGAGGAGAACCCCCAGTTCCTCAAGACCGGGGATGCCGCCATCGTCAAGATCCAGCCCTCCAGGCCCATGGTCATCGAGAAGGCCAAGGAGTTCCCCCAGCTCGGCAGGTTCGCCATCCGCGATATGGGTGCGACCGTCGCTGCGGGCATGTGCCTGGACATCGAGAAGAAGGAGCAGTAAACCCCTTCCCTCCCAAATTTTTTGGGGGAACCACATATGGCACAGAGAGCAAGAATATCGCTGAGCGGCACTGACCCCAAGAAAGTGGACAGTGTCTGCGGTCAGATCAAATCGATCTCGCAGAGGACTGGAGTGGCCATCCGCGGCCCCATCCCCCTGCCCACCAAGAGGCTCGTGGTCCCGGTGAGGAAGAGCCCCGACGGAGAGGGCTCGGAGACCTGGGATCGCTGGGAGATGCGCATCCACAAGCGCCTGATCGACCTCGACGCCGATGAGCGGGCGTTGCGCCAGCTCATGAGGATCCAGGTCCCTGACGGTGTGAACATCGAGATCGTCCTGAGGTCCTGAACGCGAGAAACGGTTTCCCAAACCACTTAAGGCCCATCATTTTTGCGCGGTTCTACCACGTCCATGAATTTCTGCCGGCCGCCGGATGATCAGGGCCATTTCTCTCCATTTTCCTTTCATTTTGACCTCTTTACAACTTGGCAATTTGCCAACTTTGCATTATGACAACATTTTTTAGCTCGGCGCCCATCCACACAGCCGAGAGACCATGAGGAGCGATCAGGTCAAGAAAGGATTGGACAAGGCCCCCAGCAGGAGCCTTCTGCGCGCCAGCGGGATCACCGACGAGGATATGCCGAAGCCGTTCATCGGCATCGCCAATTCCTGGAACGACGTGGTCCCTGGGCACGTGCACCTGAACGCCCTGGTAGAGGAAGTGAAGAAAGGCATAATCGAGGCCGGAGGGGTGCCCTTCGTGTTCGGTGTCCCCGCGGTCTGCGACGGCGTGGCCATGGGCCATTCCGGGATGCGCTACTCGCTTCCATCCAGAGAAACGATCTCTGACTGCGTCGAGATCATGGACAACGCCCACATGTTCGACGGCTGGGTCGGCGTGACCAACTGCGACAAGATCACCCCCGGCATGCTCATGGCCGCGGGCAGGATCGACATCCCCGCGCTCATGCTGACAGGCGGTCCGATGAAGGCTGGGGAGATGGACGGCAATGTAATGGACCTGCAGAACATCTTCGAGGCCCTGGGATCCCACGCCGCCGGCAAGATGACCGAGGAAGAGGTCATCAGGGTGGAGAGGTGCGCCTGCCCCGGCGAAGGCTCATGCTCCGGCCTGTTCACCGCCAACACCATGGCCTGCCTAACCGAGGTCATGGGCCTCAGCCTGGTGGGCTGCGGTACCTCACTGGCGACCAGCCAGAAGAAGAAGGACATCGCTCGCGCCACCGGCCGGAGGATCGTCGAGCTTGTAAATCAGCACATCACCCCTCGGTCAGTGGTGACGCAGAACTCGTTCGTCAACGCCATCAAGGTGGACATGGCGATAGGGGGTTCCACGAACACCGCGTTGCACCTCCCCGCCATCGCCTCGGACTTCGGGCTGAAGGTCGACCTCTCCCTCTTCGACAAGGTGTCCAGGGAAGTGCCGCACCTCACCTCCATAAGGCCCTCAGGCCCCTACCACATGGAGGATGTAGAACGCGCCGGGGGCGTCCCCGCAGTGCTCAAGAGGCTTCAGGGCACCTTGTCAAACGAGATGACCCTGTCCGGCAAGAGGATCCACCAGATCGCTGAGGAGGCCACCGTCAACGATGGAGAGATCATCCGCCCGCTGGACCGCCCCTTCCACAGGGAGGGCGGCATCGCGGTGCTCTACGGCAACCTCGCTCCCCAGGGGTCGGTGATCAAGCAGGCCGCCGTCTCCGCCAAGATGATGAAGTTCACCGGGCGCGCCAGGGTGTTCGACTCCGAGGCCCAGGCCATGGAGGCGATCACCACCAAGCAGATCGTCAAGGGGGATGTCGTGGTCATAAGGTACGAAGGTCCGAAGGGCGGACCGGGCATGCCTGAGATGCTCTCCCCCACCAGCCTGATCTCGGGCATGGGGCTCTCCGACGACGTGGCACTGATAACCGACGGAAGGTTCTCCGGCGCGACCCGGGGGCCGTGCATCGGCCACGTGTCGCCAGAGGCCTTCGATAAGGGCCCCATCGCCGCCGTCAGGGACGAGGATATCATACAGATCGACATCCCCGCGCGCAAGCTTGAGCTCCAGATATCCAAGGAAGAGATGGAGGCGCGCCTGAGGGCCGTCAAGCCGGTGGAGCGCCCCGTCTCGGGCATCCTGGCGAAGTACCGCCGTCTGGTCAGGAGCGCTGCCGAGGGCGCAGTTTGCAAGTGAGCGCCCGAAACCCCTTTCACCTTACTCCCTTTCCGTCCCGCCCTCCGAGCTCGACGGCATAATGTATTTTTATTTAATTAGTAAAGATATTTAATCCCGGGGAAAATTAGATTATACCCCTGCCTGCCATTATGGCCTGGAGATCGGGATATGGCAGGCACCGCCGACGCGAAGGGGAAGGGCAAGAAGAAAGAGAGCATATTGCAGAGCGGGGAGAAGGCGCCGAACTTCGAGCTGCCGGCGTCAGCGGAAAAGAAGTACGCTCTCAAGGACTACCGCGGCAAGCCGGTGGTGCTGATCTTCTACCCGGCCGACTTCAGCCCGGTGTGCACCGACCAGCTCGCCCTGTACTCGACCATACTGCCGCAGTTCGAGAAGTACGGCGCCCAGCTGTTCGGCATATCCGTGGACTCGATATGGTCCCACGCGGCCTTCGCCGCCGACCGGGGCGTAAAGTTCCCCCTGCTCTCGGACTTCAATCCCAAGGGCAAGGTCTCCAAGAAGTACGGGGCGTTCTCCAAAAGAGAGGACATCAGCGAGAGGGCGCTGTTCGTCCTTGACCCCAAGGGAAGGATCTACTGGAGCTACCTATCTCCCATGGGCGTGAACCCAGGGGCGGACGGGATACTGAAGGCGCTCCGCGCCATGAAGGAGGAAGGGATATGATGCCGGAGATCGAGCAGGGATTGCTGAGCCAGGAGGTCGGGAAGAGGGACCACGTCGAGGGCGGGGAGAACGCCAAGGTCACCCTGATCATGTATGGGGACTTTGAATGTCCTTATTGCAGGCGCGCGTACCCAGTGGTGAAGAGGCTGCAGGAATCGCTCGGTCCAGATCTGAGGTTCGTGCTCCGCCACTTCCCCCTCTCCTCGATACACCGCCACGCCATGATCGCCGCGGAGGCGGCCGAGGCTGCCGCGGCCCAGGGCGCGTTCTGGGAGTACGTGGACAAGCTGTTCGAGAACCAGCACGGCCTGGACCCCAAGTCGCTGTCCACCATGGCCGCGGACCTGGGCCTTGACACCGACCGCTTCAAACAGGAGCTGGACGGCCACGTCCACGCCTCCCGGGTCGAGGAGGACCTCGACAGCGGCATCATGAGCGGGGTCAACGGCACTCCCACCTTCTACATCAGCGGGAAAAGGTACGACGGTCCCTCGGAGTACCGCGAGATGTACGATGCCATTCTGAAGGAGATACGGGCCAACGAATAAGCCAGGTCCATAAACCTTTTATCTGTCCTGGCATTACGAGTGAGGCAAGGGCCGATAGATCAGCTCGGAAGATCGCGTGATTTGCAATCACGAGGCCTCGGGTTCAAATCCCGATCGGTCCACTTTCACATCCATTATTCTGCGCGACCCCGTATTATGTGGCGGTTAAAACTCGGCTAGCTTGCACATCGCATTGTCCTTATCATCGAGGCAGAGATCGAGTAGCCAATGGAGGTCATGATCTCCTCGCGACCCATTATCTGTGCGATGTCCTCAACGGTGCCTCATACAATCACAGGGACCGGTCGAGGCTGCCCCAGTACGTGAGGGCGTCACCGGCAACGGGAAGGAGGGGTTCAAGTCTCCATGCTGGACGACTTTTAACGTTCCGGGGAAACATCCCGATAATGGACCGTGGGTGTTGTGACAAGAACTGCATGTCCGCGGACAAGATGCACATGATCGACGACGAGCACATAGGGGGCACATGTTCGTTACCTTCCCCCCCCATACATATTGTCCGCTATCGCGGGCCTCATCGACCGCGCCGGGATGTCAGGTCGTGCACTGTCCCGGACTTCTGTACGCATACGCCGCGATGAAGGTGATGACCTCGGACGCGGAGGTCAGGCAGACGGTGCCGAAGGGGACGCGAGGACCCTGGACTGGAAGCTGGGCCCTTATCTCCATATTGAATGGAAGGGGGGTCTGGAAGAGGCGGATGAGGTCTTCGGCCGCTCCTTCATGAGATTATGCCCCAATTTGCGGAGTTAGAATTTAATAAACACGTGGCATATCATATTAGTTCAGACAGGCAGGTAGATCATGGATATTGAGGATTCGTCTAGTGGGGCGAAGCGCAAGAGATTTGTGCTTGCCACTATCGCCGTCGTCATCTTACTCGTTTCGGTGGCGATGACCGCGATCGTGTTGTTGGGCCCGACGGATGCAGACCCCTCAGAGCAGTCAGTAGATGATGTGTCCTTGGCGTTGTCGGACATCCCCCAGGGCTGGACCGAGGAGCCCGGTCAGGACTGGAAGATCTATTTTCCGGATGACCTGAACGAGTGGGGTGGCCCATCCTTCAAGTTCACGAACGACACATGCAGCATTCTCCTGCAGATAATGATTCTTAAGTACAATACATCCGACCAGGCTCACACAATCTATGATCAGTTCGTGAGCACAATGAAAAACAATGGGCCGGCCACGGGAGAACAGTTCTTGGGTGACCACGATATAGGGGGCGGGGCGGCCCTATTCCACCATGTCGGAACATATATTGGTGGGGAAACAGAGAAGAGGATGATGGTGTACAAAGATCAATTCGTGATAGGCATGATCTGGCTGGGCCTGGACGGCCATATTGTCGAGGACTCTATGATGCTGCAATACGCCGAAATTCAGGCATCGAAGATCAACTAGGCTGAGCCTCACCCAAGTTCCTTTGCCTTTGGGCGCCGAGATACATTACTCGTGATTGTCGAGAGTTCATTCCATCATCAGCCCCACCGTGAAGCCTCGTCCTGAGCAGGCGGCGCCGGCGCAGCCATGACATCATAGTCGTCTTTCGGTCAAAGTATCATATATCGCGACAGCGGTTTTCTTGGCGATGAGCAAGCCGAAGATCGAGGTCCTGTACCAGTGGGGATGCGGCAGCTGCAAGCGCATAGAGCACGCCGCCATAACCGCGGTGGAGGACCTCGGTCTGGACGTACCGGTGGAGAAGCTCACCGATATCGAGGAGGCCAAGAGACGGGGCGCCACCCAGGCCCCCGTGCTGTTCATCAATGGCAAGATCGCGGTCCAGGGTCGCTACCCCACGTCCAGAGAGATCAGGGAGCTGATCGAGAAGGAGATGCGGTCAGGCGCCGACGAGCAAGTCCTGTGATCGCGCTCAGAGGTCCAGGATGATAGTTCTGCTCCTGATGAACTTCATCCCAGCAAGTGCTCCACCAGTATCCTCAGCCCGATCAGGATGAGGATCGCGCCGCCCACGATCCTGACCTTCTCGCCGAATAGCTTGCCCAGATGGGAGCCGAACAGGAATCCGGGAAGGCACAGCGCGAACGTTACGGCGCCTATCAGGAGGATCGGCTCCAGGACCGAGGTCTCCAGGAAGGCGAAGCTCAGTCCCACCATCAGGGCGTCGATGCTGGTGGCCACGGCCAATACCAACGCGCCGCTCAATGTCAAACATCCCCCCTCGTCGTCATCGCCCCTCAGCGCGTCATAGATCATCTTCGCGCCGATGAATACGAGCAACCCGAAGGCGATCCAGTGGTCCACGGCAGCAATGGCCTCGGCGAAGCTGCGGCCCACCAGCCACCCGATGGCCGGCATGAGCATCTGGAAGCTCCCGAACAGGGCAGCGATCAAGATGGCCTGCTTCAGCTTCTCATCCTCCACCGTCATCCCCTTGGCGATGGAGACAGCGAAGGCGTCCATGGCCAGACCCACTGCTATCAGGAGCACCGTTAGCAGGTCCATTGCCCACCCCTTGCCAGAGAGGGAAGGGGCAGGCCCGGACCGTTGCGCGCGATCCTGAACATGAGACTGGCCCTCATCTTATTTCTGAGGGCTCACATGGCATGAGGGTATATAACCGCTTCCGCCCCGCATCACCGGAGGCTTTCGTCGCCGTCGTCGAAGCGGGTGGCCAGGTGGGTCCCGTCACAGAACGGCTTGTTCTTCGATCGCCCGCACCGGCACAGGGTCTGGCGGTTCCTCACTTCATATCGATTGCCGTTCGCCGACTCCACCGGGATGCCACCCAGCACCCGCAGCGGCCCGCTGACCTTCTTGCCGGGGTCCTCCACCACACCAATGGTCTGCTCCAGCTTGGGTTCCAGCTCCTTCCCGGTGCGCTTCTCGCACGGCACCAGGCGGCCGGAGGAGCACTTCTGGGCCATGTCGATTGCCATATCCCTCGCCTCTGGATCGCCGGAGCGGTTCTTGACGATCCTCCATGCTCCCTCGGCGCGGTGGCAGAACTGCAGGGCCGAGCACAGACCGGCCTCGTCCTTCATCTCCAGCCCGGGGCCCTCATAGAGCTTGTAGCGCTTGTTGAACCCGGTGACGTTGGCCGTCTCGCTGCCGCTGAACCCGTTGCTCAGGTGGCTGCCGTCGCAATAGGGCTTGTCGGAGGAGCCGCCGCACCGGCACAGCTGGTAGGATTCCTGCTCAGGAAACCTCGCTCTGATCTCCCACTCCCTGGGGACCCCGTCCTCATCGTCAACGATGATATCTTTGGTCAGGGGAATGCCGCCCTCTACGATGTAGGGGCCGTCCTTGGTCACGATCACTTTCCGCGAGCTGTTCCCTTCCTCGTTCTCTGCCATTTTCCTTCCCTCGGCGACCGAACACATCGACCTCATTTCATAAGGCCGTTTCGGATAAAGGTCCGGCGCACCGGCCTGACCAGATGATCAATGTCAGGGAACGCCGCGTACATGGCGTTTTGGGATACTTAACGGAACCGAGAACTAGATCATGGGAAATGGAAGGGATTTGAAAAGAAGGCCACCGGCGATGGCCTCAGTCGTTCATGTGCGAGTGCTGCCCGCCCTTCCTTTTCGCCTCAATGGGCTGGGCCCTGGCACCTTTCTTGCCCGCCTCGGAGAGCTTCTCGTGGGTGGTCATCTCGCGCATGTGGGATGGATGAGTGCACTCGCTCCCCCGGCACTCGTGGGGCGCCAAGCCCCCCATCCGTCCCGCTTCTGCTCTCTTCTCATGGGTGGTCCGATCTCTCATGTCGTCTGCCTCCTTGGCCGGCCGGGAGCTTTCACCACCGGCCGCGGTCGCTACTTGTCGATCATCGTATTAGTCGATGACCCGAGGTTCGCTCGGCCCGCCGGGAAGGTCCGTTGAGGATATCGCGGCGAGGCGGCGATGCGCTCGCCCCTTATGGTCTCCGGCATCTAGATTAGGCCGGAAGGGCCTTCTTCCAGATATCATGAGGCTTCTCGAGGACCACGGCAAGAGGCTGTTCCGGGAGTATGGTCTGAGGGTGCCGCGAGGCCGGACCGTCACGACCCCCGAAGAAGTGGACCATATCGCGGGCCCGATGGTGCTGAAGGCCCTGGTCCCGGTGGGGGGCAGAGGAAAAGCGGGGGGAGTGCTCAAGGCCGCTACCGTGGAGGAGGCCAGGTCGGCGGCCCGGCGCCTGCTGGGCATGAATATCAAAGGGTTCAGGGCCCGCTCGGTGCTGATCGAGGAGGAGACACCGATGTCCCGCGAGATCTACCTGAGCCTCACGGTGGACCGCTCGTCCGGTCTGCCGGCGCTCCTGGCCAGCCCCCAGGGCGGCGTGGACATCGAGAGCCTGCCGGACAGCGCCATCGCCCGCTGGACCATCCATCCGTTCCTGGGGGTGCAGCCCCACCTGGTGAGGGAGGCCGCCAAGGCACTGGGCCTCCAAGAATATCGAGATGATCTGGAGGAGGTGCTGACATCGGTGTGGGCCCTCTTCCGCGCCATGGACTGCGAGCTGGTGGAGATCAATCCGCTGGCCCTCACCGACGGAGGCGAGCTCGTCGCCGCTGACTCCAAGGTCATCATCAACGACGACGCCCTGTTCCGCCATCCCGAGCTGGGCAGCCAGGAGCAGGGAGTGGAGGGGTTGGAAGCGGAAGCGCGGAGCAAGGACATATCCTTCGTAAGCCTGGACGGGGACATCGGGGTCATCGCCAACGGAGCGGGGCTTACGATGGCCACTCTCGACGAGATCGCCTTGCGGGGCGGCCGCGGGGGCGCCTTCCTGGACCTGGGCGGCACCGACGACCCCGCCAAGGTGGAAGAGGCGTTCAAGCTGATGGCCAGGGCCGGGCCGAAGGCGGTCCTGCTCAACATATTCGGCGGCATAACCAAGTGCGACACGGTGGCCCAGGGCGTGGTCGGGGCCATGGGCAGGCTGGACCATCACTTTCCGTTGGTCGCCCGCATACGCGGGGTGAACGAGGAGAAAGCACGCCAGATGTTGCGGGACCACGGCATCGCCTCGCACCTTGATCTGGAGGAGGCGGTCAGGGAGGCGGTGGCGCTGGAGGCCGGGAAATGATCGACCACGGGGGCAGGATCATCGTCCAGGGCATCACCGGCCGCCAGGGGCGGTACCACACCCGGGCGATGCTGGATTTCGGGACCGACATCGTGGCCGGGGTCGCTCCAGGAAAGGGGGGTCAGGAGGTCGAGGGGGTGCCGGTCATGGACAGCGTCAGGGAAGCGGTCGAGATCACGGGGGCGACAGCGTCGGTGATGTTCGTCCCCGCCCCCGCAGCCAAGGACAGCGCCCTGGAGGCCCTGGAGAATGGGATCAGGCTGCTGGTCATCATCACCGAGCACGTCCCTGTGCACGACGCCATGGATATCGTTCAGTTCGCCAGGCTGAAAGGTGCCAGGGTCATCGGGCCGAACTGTCCTGGCATCGCGTCCCCCGGCCGGGCCAAGCTGGGCATTATGCCCAACAGCATCTTCATGGAAGGCAGCGTCGGGGTGGTATCCCGGAGCGGCACCCTAACCTATGAGGTCGTGAGCTCGCTGACCGCCGCGGGGATTGGTCAGTCGACCTGCATCGGCATCGGCGGCGACCCGGTGACAGGAACCTCGTTCTTAGACGCGCTGGACCTCTTCGAGGAGGACGAGCTTACTCACCAGATAGTACTCATAGGAGAGATCGGCGGCACGGCGGAGGAGGATGCCGCGGAGCGTATCCGGAGGGGAAGGAAGCCCGTAGTGGCCTACGTGGCTGGCCGGTCCGCGCCGCCGGGCAAGCGCATGGGCCACGCCGGCGCCATTATCTCGCGGGGCAAGGGAACCGCCCAGAGCAAGATCGAAGCGCTGGAAAAGGCCGGCGCGCTGGTGGCCAAGGTGTCATCGGACATCCCTGGGCTGGTCCGAAAGGCCCGGGGATGAGCGGCCGCACAATGCGCACAATATATTATATCACTAAGTCGCGAGTCGGCCGCTAAAGTAACAATATAATAGCACCTTCGACCTCTATATGTGTGCGATGTTCCTTTCGCTAAGCTGGGTACAGCTTCAGGGAATATATGCGGTTAAACAGCTTCAGAAACGCTTAAATACAATAGCCGCTTAGCTGGGAATACCCGAGTAAAGGCCCAGTGTGGTATCGGGTGCATGGACAGGCGCGAAAAACGTCATCTGTGCATTTCCCTAGGTTCGGGCGGTATGGGTTGCGACGAAAACGCAACTAATATATACCCCTTCGAACATGGAGGGAAGCTGCGGTCGAAGTCAATATCGACCGCAATGATTCACTCTGATGCACCCGGAAAGATACCCTTTTCGGGGAAGTGGTGGAGAACGGACAGGATAAGGGAAGAGGTCCTGCGTTTAATGATCACCAATCATATGCAATTCGGACGTGTGTTAAGCCGACACAAGTAGCGGCATGCTACGTCGTATGGGGAATGGCTCGGCTCGAGCGCCGATGAAGGTCGTGTCAAGCTGCGATATGCACCGGGTAGACGCAAGAAGTCTTTGATCCGGTGACCGCCGAATGGGACTTCCTATTCTTCGGAATGTTGAGTAATCAACGGGAACGCGGGGGATCGAAACATCCTAGTACCCGCAGGAAAAGAAATCACCGAGATGCCGTCAGTAAAGGCGATCGAACGCGGCACAGAGCAAACCGAATCCCTCATAGAAATGTGAGGGAGTTGTGGTGTAGTGGACCCAGATACATCTTAACCGGTCAACCCGAAGTCGTCTGGAAAGACGCACCAAAGAGGGTGATAGTCCTTTAGGGATAAGCCGGAAAGATGAGTTTTGGTGTTCCGGAGTAACGTGCGTTGGATATCGCGCGTGAATCTGGGGAACATTCATCTCCAACTCTAAATACGTCTCGAGACCGATAGCGCAGTAGTAGCGCGAGTGAAAGCTGAAAAGTACCCTTGACGGGAGGTCAAAAGAGCCTGAAACCATCCGACTATAACCAGATGTGGCGTTAAAGCGAAGAAGCACGAAAGTGTGGAGCAGCGTTGCATTATCCGTTTTGAATAACGGGCCAGCGAGTTCTGATCAGTGGCGAGACTAAGGTATTGAATACCGGAGTCACAGGGAAACCAACAAGCACGCAACCTTCGGGTGAGGTGCGAGGTGTGCTCGCCTGGAGTCACTGGTGGGATACCCGAAGCCAGTTGATCTATGCGTGGGCAGGTTGAAGCCCTTCGAAAGGAGGGTGGAGGACCGAACCGGTAATGATGTGCAAATCTTTCGGATGACCTGCGTATAGGGGTGAAAGGCCAATCTAAACTGGAAATAGCTGGTTCCTCGCGAAACTTGTCGCAGCAAGACCTCAGCCGAGATAGATTGTGGGGTAGAGCGACCAATTCGGGGCTTAGGCCGGGAAACCGGTCGGCCCTGTGTTGAACTCCGAAACTGCGATCGTCGTAGACGCTGGGATTGAGGGCCTCTGGGGTAAGCTTGGGGTCCATAAGGAAAAGAATCCAGCCTGAAGTTAAGGTCCCTAAATACCGGCTAAGTGAAACATGAAACTGCGTCCGCAGTCAAAGACAACCGGGAGGTGGGCTTAGAAGCAGCCATCCTTCAAAGAAAGCGTAACAGCTCACCGGTCGAGATTGTGGGCCAGGAAGATGGACGGGTCTAAAGCCGGTTACCGATACTTCAGAGCACCGCAAGGTGATCTGGTAGCGAGGTGAAGTGCATGGGTAGAAGTTTGGCCGTGAGGTCAAGTGGACCGTGCTCTTATAAGGATGCTGGTAGGAGTAGCAGCAAAGATTGGTGAGAATCCAATCCGCCGCAGGGGCAAGGGTTCCTCGGCAATGTTCGTCAGCCGAGGGTTAGCCGATCCTAAGACAACCCTTAATCGAAGTTGTCAAAAGGGAAGCAGGTTAATATTCCTGCGCCATGGCATCCATTGCCTAACGCGAGACACATCGGGATAGATCGAGCAGGGGTGTCAACCTGTTCAAGCGTCGAAGCCTTTGGAGAACCGTAATGGTGAGAATTAGGTGAATCCGCGAGTAGGCGGGCGAAGGCCCGCTTCGGTCAATTCCTGGTGTCAATGAAAATCGCGCTAGTTTAGTTTGTCATGTTCGTACCAAGAACTGACACAGGTGCCCCTAGGTGAGAAGCCTAAGGCGTGTCGGCGTAATCGAAGCGAGGGAATTCGGCAAATTAGCCCCGTACCTTCGGAATAAGGGGTGCCAGCCATGAAGATGGCTGGTCTCAGTAACAAGGGAGCTCCGACTGTTTAATAAAAACACAGGTCACAGCTAGTCCGAAAGGATTTGTATTGTGGCTGAAGCCTGCCCAGTGACGGTATCTGAACCTCGGGTTCAACTGAGCGAAGGACCGTTAAACGGCGGGGGTAACTATGACCCTCTTAAGGTAGCGTAATACCTTGTCGCTTAATTGGCGACTTGCATGAAGGCCCAACGAGAGCTCTACTGTCCCCGCTTCGAAGCCGGTGAAACTGATAGTACCGGCGCACAATCCGGTATCTTCCACCTGAAAGCGAAGACCCCATGGAGCTTTACTGCAACCTGTTGTTGTGGTACGAGCCCCGATGTGTAGCGTAGGCAGGAGTCGTTATCAGGGCTTGCCGCTAGGCAAGTTCCGAGACAACAATGAAACACTGCCCTTCGGGACTCGTATCACTTACTCCTTCGGGAGGACAGCTATAGGTAGGCAGTTTGGGTGGGGCGCCACGCGCTCAAAAAGGTAACAAGCGCGCCCAATGGTCAGCTCAGGCAGGTCAGAAATCTGCCGTTGAATGCAAGGGTATAAGCTGGCTTGACGTGGGTTGGGACAATAACAATCCGCGATACGAAAGTAGGGCCTAGCGAACCACTCAGCCTTCTGAATGGGGGCGAGTGATAACAGAAAAGTTACCCTGGGGATAACTGAGTCGTCGCTAGCAAGAGTTCATATCGACCTAGCGGTTTGCTACTTCGCTGTCGGCTCTCCCTATCCTGGCGGTGCAGCAGCTGCCAAGGGTGGGGTTGTTCGCCCATTAAAAGGGATCGTGAGCTGGGTTTAGACCGTCGTGAGACAGGTTTGTTGCTTTTTGGTGGAAGTGTTTTGATGCCTGACGGGAAGGATCCTTTAGTACGAGAGGAACGGGGATTCGTAGCCTCTAGTTCATCAGTTGTCTGGCAAGGCACTGCTGAGCAGCCACGCTGCAAGGGATAAGAGCTGAACGCATCTAAGCTCGAAACTCCCCCGGAAAAGAGGCATCTTAGAACACTCGTAAATGACGAGATTGATAGGACTGGGGTGTAAGTACCGAGGTTCTCCGAGGTATTCAGCCCGCAGTTACTAACGTTTGCGTCGCAAAAGTGTCGGCTTAACAGTCAATCGAATTGCATATGATTTCTCTTCCCGAGATTTTCATTTTTATATGGCCTAGCTGGTTTTGTCGTTGTATTGCTTTCCTCTCTTGATCGTTTCACGGTCAAGCCTGGAGCCTGTAACGCTAGCCGAGGTGCCGGGAACGCCATAGCTCTAGGACCATTCGAAATGGTGTTATGATGGTGCATGCTCTCGAGATCTTCCTAAATGAAAAGGAAATACGGGCGCGTTCATCCGGAGAACAAAGCTCCGGGCCATCCGCGACGTTGTCCGCGAAGAAGCGCCGTCGCCGAAGAGCGCATCTGCATGCGGATGCCCACGTTCTACCTGAACGGCAGGTGGTTCGTTCACTACACTGCATTCTCTAAGCATATAGGGCTCTATCCCAACCAGAAGGTGTGGAGGCGTTCAGGGAGAAGTTGACAGGCTATAGAACGTCCAAGGGGGCCATACGGTTCCCGCTGTCCGAGCCGCTGCCTATGGACCTCATCCGCGAGGTTATGCACTACCGGGTCAAGGAGGCCTCGGAGCGGACCGGTTCAAAATGATGTCACCGGGAGATCTCCTCGATCCCCAGCCCCTTCAGCTTATCGATGATGGTCTGCAGCTCCACCGAGTTGCGCCGGCCCATGTCCAGCTTCTTGCCGTTCGCCAGCACAAAGGTCAGGTGCGACGGCAGTACCTTGACCTCGCCCTCGTCCAGAAGCTGCATCCGGCGGACCTTGATGCCCCTCAGGTCGTCCTCGGCCATGAAGGACGGCTTGCCGAGCAGCTTCTCCAGGGGGGAGGTGTACACCAGCACCCCGTCCCGGTACACGCGGATCGGGCGGACCACTCTCTGAGCGCGGGGGCTCATGACCTCGGTGACGTAGAACACCGCTCCCGCCCCCACTGCCGCCAGGACGATCTCAGAGAGGTCCTCTTCCCCCTGCCCCCTGAACACCGTTATGATGATGTACATGATGAGGACAATGCCGACGAACCTCCCCAGGCTCTCAAAATAATGCCACTTCTTGCCCCTCAGGTACTTCCGGGGCATGAGGCTGAGCGGTATCTTCTCAGTATATATCGGCTTCTCGCCGGCCGATTCCTCCTCGCCGCGCTCAATGCGCCTGCGCCTTGCCATGCGCCTAGATATGAAGGTGGCAGATAGACCTTTTTGCTCTCAGGCGTCAGGGGGCACCATGGCCCGGAGGCGCTGCATCGCCTCCAGCTTCTCCCGCTTCTTGAGCTTGGCCTCCTCCACCCCCATCTCCAGGTAACGGACCGCCTCGTCCATGGCCCGGCGGTCCACCGGGAACGGCACTCCGTCCTTCCCCCCGACCGCGAAGGTGTACTTCACCGGGTCCCTCCACGACGGCTCCTCCCCGTACACCAGCTCGCCGGCGAGGGCCAGCGCCCTCACCGCTGACGGCCCCACCCCCCGGATGGCCAGCAGCTCCTCGTAGTCCTGGGGCTGGAACTCGTACGCCGCCCTCAGCGCCCTCCAGTTCACCGTCCGGGGCATGTGCAGCTTCTTGGGCCGAAGGCCGCACCACTCGTCCAGAGTGGTCTGCCCCTTCTCCACCACCACGATATCGTTCCGCAGGTGGTCGATGCCGTCGTTCACCAGGTCCACGGCCAGCTTCCTGGACCCCTCGGAACTGCTCGCGGTCATGTCCAGGGCCTCCTCCACCCTGCTCCCTAGGATGGCGGTGTGCGGCTCTTCCACGAAGTGGCGAAGCTCGGAGGAGCACCACTGGTACCGGCGCGCGTACCCCGTGGCATCGCTCATGCCCTGCTGGACCACGGTCCAGTGGCCCTCCCGGTCGAACAGCAGGGCGTGGTGATAGAGCCTATGGCCCGACTGTATGGCGGCGTTGTCCACTTTGGCGCACATGCGGGAGATGTACACCAGCTGCCGCTCGAACTCTTCCGATATATCGTTCAGCTCGGCCACCTCGGCGATCTCCTCCGGCGTCCGCAGCGACACCTTCCCCTTCCCCCCGACCACCGCCAGGTCCTTGCGGCCCTCGAAGGCCTTCTTCAGCGCGCCGCATGTCACGGTAGTGGTCCCGGAGGAATGCCAGTCGAACCCCAGGACACAGGAGAACGCCTGGAACCAGAAAGGGTCGGCGAGCCGGCGCAGGTACTCCTCGCTGCCGCGCTCCAGCACCATGACGTCGGTGATGGCGCCGGCCAGCTTGACCATCTGGTTGAACAGCCACCGGGGCGCGGTGCCGTTGTGCAGCGGGAGGTCGGTGATGCCGGTGCGGGCCATGGGACGTTCCACGTCAAAAGGGCGTATAAGCGTTCCCGTAGGCCCTTCGAAAGTGCTCGGGGCTCAGGGAGCGAACATGGTGGTGGTAGCGGTGGGCAGCGCGTTCCGCAGCGCCACCATGTGGGGGTGGTACAGCCGCATCTGGTCGGGGAAATCCGGCTCCCGGCCCACGATCCGCGACACCACCTTGACCTCCAGCTTGCCCAGGACCTTCCAGGCGCCCCCGGCCCCGTAGGATGTATCGGTCATGATGATAATAGGCAGCTTGAGCCTCAACTGCTCCTCGGGGGTCAGCATGCCAGCGAGGTAGTCAAGCTCCCGCTTCTTGATGCGGTAGCTGATGCCGTCCTTGGCCTGGTACTCCGCCTCCGACTGCTCCATCAGCTCGGCCAGGGAGATGCGCTTGGACGGCACGTGGCGGTTCATGATCTCGAACATCTTGCGCAGCTGGCTGTCCTCTTGCACGTCCTTCCGAACGACGCCGGGGCCCCATAATGTTTTGGAGCCCCCACTGCAACGGCGGAGGGCAACCTTAAAGTAATCTTGACCTGGAATAGCAGTGGCATGTCTCCCCCTCCCGCTGTCAATGTCATCGATGAGAGCGTCAAGCGCAGGCTGTTCGACCCCCCCGGCCCCCTGCCTGCTTTCGAGGAGAGGGAGGCCAAGGAGACCGACGGCGTGAGGACCACCGATATCCAGCTGGCCATGAACGGCGAGAAGGTCCCTGCGTTCTTGGTGGAGCCGCTGGAGGGGGGAAGGCACCCCGCCGTGCTGGCCCTGCACCCCGCCCCGGGGGACCGTTCGTTCTTCCTGAAAGAGGCGAGGGAGCTGGCCCGCAGCGGGGTGGTGTCCCTGCTCATCGACGCCCCGTGGGCGGACGTGCAGGCGTGGGGCCGCGACCTCGCGGAGCCGGGGCCGGGGAGGGAGAGGATCGTGAGCACGGCAGTGGAGCTGCGCCGCGTCCTGGACTTCCTGGAGCGCCGGGGCAACGTCAACTCTTCCCGGATGGGGTTCCTGGGCATGAGCCTGGGGGCCATGCTGGGCGGCATCCTCGCCGGCGCGGACCGCCGCATCTCCGCGTTCGTGCTGATGTCCGGGCTGGCTTCCTTTACCGATGTGGCAGCGGTGAACATCCCCGTCCTCAAGGGCGAGGCGCTGGAGCGCTACCGCGACATCATGGCGCCAGTGGACCCGGTCAACTTCCTGGGGGAGGCGTCCCCGGCGCAGCTGTTCATCCAGTACGGGCGGCGGGACGTGTTCCCGGCCGAAGCGCTGGAGAGGTTCGCCGGCGCCGGCAGCCAGCCCAAGACCGTGACCGTCTACGACGCCAGCCACTTCCTGAATGAGGAAGCGCGCAGCGACGGGGTGGACTGGCTGATCGAACGCCTCGGCAGCGGGCCGCGGGTCATCGAGGTCAAGGCACCATCGAAGTGAGGCGCAAGCGCCGATATCTGGAAGATTTCGGGACATTGATTATTATTCACCTGGTCCATAAGTGGAGGCGAGGAACATGGCATCGGACCCCCGACCGGAACTGGAAAAGCTGCTTGAGACGCACCCCTGCTACAACGAGTGCGCCCACCGCAAGTTCGCCCGGATGCATTTGCCGGTCGCCCCGAAATGCAACATCCAGTGCAACTACTGCAATCGCAAGTACGACTGCACCAACGAATCAAGGCCGGGAGTAACATCTGAGATCCTCACTCCGGAGCAGGCAGTAGAGAAAGTCCGCTACGTCAAGGAGAAGGTCCCGTACCTGTCGGTCCTAGGCATCGCCGGTCCCGGGGACCCTTTAGCCAACGAGGAGACGTTCCGAACGCTCGAGCTGGTGGGCAGGGAGTTCCCGGAGATGACGCTGTGCTTGAGCACCAACGGCCTGGCGCTCCCGGAGAACGTGGACCGCCTCAGGGGTCTGGGAGTGAGGTTCGTCACCGTGACCATGAACGCCATCGATCCTGAAGTGGCGGCGAAGATGTACGACTTCGTCAGGTATCGAGGCAAGAGCCTGCGGGGGGTCGAGGCAGCCAGGGTGCTGGTGGAGAAGCAGCAGGAAGGTATCAAACTAGCTGCCAAAGCAGGCATGCTGGTCAAAGTCAACTCCGTGCTGGTCCCAGGGATCAATATGGACCATCTGCCCGCGGTAGCGAAGAGAGCGAAGGAGCTCGGCGCTTACATAGTGAACATTCTTCCTCTGATACCAGTTCCGGGCACCAAGTTCGAGAGCATGCGCGCGCCGACGTCCAAGGAACGCAAGCAGCTGCAGGACGAGTGCGAGGTGGACATACGTCAGATGCGGCACTGCCGGCAGTGCCGGGCCGATGCCATCGGGCTACTGGGCGAGGACCGGTCGGCGGAGTTCGCGCACTTCACCTGCGGCGGTGGGGAGAAGGAAGGGGCACCCGCGGCGATGGAGCTGGAAGGTAATACCAAATACCGCATCGCCGTGGCTACCACCGACGGCAGGGAGGTTGATCAGCATTTCGGCTTCGCTGAAAAGTTCAGGACGTACGTCGTGGAAGGTCCGAGCATCACCGAAGGCCCCAGCATCGACGTGACGGAGGAGCAGGAGATCCCCCTGTTCGGTCCGGGCCACCGCACCAAGATCGAAGCTACGTCCGATAAGTTGAAAGGCATGGACGCGGTCATCTCTACCAAGTTCGGCCTCCCGGCGATCGAGCTGTTGCGCGAGGAAGGCATCGTGCCGATCGAGGACAGCGGGAATGTGAAGGAAGCGTTGCGCAGGGCGGTCGACTCCATATTCAAGGAGCGCTCCGCGACGTTCGAGTGATCTCGACAGTCTGGTGTTATAATGAAAGGCTCGGACCTGCTGGTAAAATGCCTCGAGAACGAGGGCGTCAAGCACATCTTCGGCATCCCGGGGGAAGAGAACCTCGACCTCATGGACTCGCTGATAGGTTCCAACATCGAGTTCGTTCTTACTCGCCACGAGAGCAGCGCTGCGTTCATGGCAGGAATGGTGGGTCGGCTAACACAGCGGCCCGGGGTGTGCCTGAGCACCCTGGGGCCGGGCGCGTCGAACATGGTCATCGGCGTGGGCGAGGCGTACCTGGGATACTATCCAATGGTGGCGCTGAGCGGGCAGGTGCGGACCGAACAGCAGCGCTCCCCCAGGAAGCAGTACATCGACCTGGTCTCCATGTTCAAACCGATCACCAAAAGCTCGTTCTCGATCCGTGATCCCAACAGTATCCCTGATCTCGCGAGGAAGGCGTTCGCGACAGCAACGACGGAGCGGCCGGGGCCGGTCTTCGTAGAATTGCCGGAGGACGTGCTGAAGAGCACCGCCGGCGCGAGGCCGTGCCCCGTTGTTCACGAGGCGCCGGCCGCGGCGGACTTCGAGACCGAAGCTATCAGGAAGCTGCTGATCAACTCGAAGAAGCCGCTCATACTCTCGGGGCAGGGCGTGATCAGGGGGCGGGCGTCGGAAGAGCTGACTCGCTTCGCCAGCGCCTGGAGCATCCCCGTGGCCATGACCTGGCTGGGGGCAGGGTCGATATCGTGCGAAAACCCCCTGAGCCTTGGACTAGTGGGACTTCGCAAGGCGGACTTGGTGCGCGGGGCGTTCGAGGAAGCGGACCTGATAATATTGGTCGGTTTTGACGTCATCGAGTTCGAGCCGCAGTTCTGGAACATAGGGGCGCCGAAGAAGGTCGTGTACATGGGAGCCGCGCCGTGCGATGGTGCGCCGGGGTTCCAGCCGGACATCCAGGTCCTTGGTGATGTTGGCCATATCCTCATGGCGTTGAACAGGCACCCCCGGCCGAGGGTGGATTGGGCTTCCGGTTATCGCGTTGAGCTCGACCGCGCGATCTCCGCGCTGCCGGAGGACTCTTCGCCGGTAAAACCACAACAGGTCATCCATGCCATCCGGGACGCGCTGGGCCGCGACGGCATCGTCGTATCGGACGTCGGGGCCCACCTCATCTGGATGGCTCAACGATATCCCGTCTATGGGCCGAGCACTGCGCTGCTTTCCAATGGCCTCCTCCCCATGGGGGTTGGCGTTCCGTGGGCGATCGCGGCCAAGCTGACGCACCCTGACCGCAAGGTCGTTGCTTCTGTTGGGGATGGGAGCTTCCTGATGACCAGTATGGAGCTTGAGACCGCAAAGAGGCTGGGAACGCCTTTCGTAGTGGTGGTCTGGAACGATTCTGAGTACGGCCTCATAAAGCTCAAGCAGGAGCGCGCGTTCGGGCGGGGGCGTAGCATTGGGACGAGATTCAATAATCCCGATGTTGTAAAGTTCGCCGAGTCCCTAGGCGCGGAGGGTTATCGTGTCTCCTCGGCTGCGGATCTCAAGGAAGCGCTCACCCGGAGTCTGAATGATGATTCGCTAGCCGTTATCGACGTGGTAATCGACCATGAGGAGAATTCCAGGCTCAAGATTCAGTGAGTGAGATAAACTAATGCTGCAGGTCATAGTCTCGGATAAAATGAAAGAAGGGGTGGAAAGGTTCGAACAGTAAATATCCACAAATTAGAGCTATGGTGTTCCATCTCATTATACTAATCTCTGTATTGCTGGAGTGCGTTTTTCCAGAATTGTAGCTTGATCTCCATCAAGGTGGTTTCAATCCACGCACCCGTGAAGGGTGCGACACCGACGACCAGGGAAGCCGCTGTGGGGTGGAGGTTTCAATCCACGCACCCGTGAAGGGTGCGACTCTTCTCACTATCGCCTCATGTATGGCCATCGAGTTTCAATCCACGCACCCGTGAAGGGTGCGACGGCCTCGCGGTATCCGAGGATACGTGGGTACAGACGTTTCAATCCACGCACCCGTGAAGGGTGCGACCAAAATCGGGTGCCGTAGTGCGGCGTATTGCCGAGGTTTCAATCCACGCACCCGTGAAGGGTGCGACGGGACCGCGACGTTCACCTGGACCGTCACGGTGGAGTTTCAATCCACGCACCCGTGAAGGGTGCGACGTCCAGGGCATCGCTGATTTCTTTGTCGACATCGGTGTTTCAATCCACGCACCCGTGAAGGGTGCGACCTTGGAGTCCGAAGCCTCCTGGTGTCCAGGCGGTCGTTTCAATCCACGCACCCGTGAAGGGTGCGACCAGCAGTATCGGCCAAGTAAAACCCGTCAAAGACGTTTCAATCCACGCACCCGTGAAGGGTGCGACCTCGTGCAGCCGGAGACCCAGCTCGGCCCGGTCGTTTCAATCCACGCACCCGTGAAGGGTGCGACTTGATGGCCTCTTCTCTTTCCCTCATATTGTCGTCGGTTTCAATCCACGCACCCGTGAAGGGTGCGACTCCAATATCTTCTTAAGGTCAGGAGCCGAATATGTTTCAATCCACGCACCCGTGAAGGGTGCGACACGGAACGTCTGGTCCACCTGGGACATCCATCGTGTTTCAATCCACGCACCCGTGAAGGGTGCGACCCTGATGCTCGATGAGCCGTTCATGCGCGACGAGTTTCAATCCACGCACCCGTGAAGGGTGCGACGGTACACCACGGCGGGGTCCAGCGTGCTTGGGTAGTTTCAATCCACGCACCCGTGAAGGGTGCGACAGCAAGCAGCATCGAAGGGAGCCTGAACGCCAAGTTTCAATCCACGCACCCGTGAAGGGTGCGACCGGCGTGTCTCGGCAATTTCATGCTGCCGATCGAGTTTCAATCCACGCACCCGTGAAGGGTGCGACAGTCACCACGATGGACTTATCGGTCGATTGGTTGTTTCAATCCACGCACCCGTGAAGGGTGCGACAGGAGCCCAACCTGCCGCAGTGGGCCGTTGACGTGTTTCAATCCACGCACCCGTGAAGGGTGCGACATGACCCAATCGATCATGGTGTTGCGCTGATTCTGTTTCAATCCACGCACCCGTGAAGGGTGCGACCCCCCTGCGGCCTCGGTGTCCTGGTGCTCCCCGTCGTTTCAATCCACGCACCCGTGAAGGGTGCGACACCTCAAGAGGGACATGGACCGCGCCGAGAAGATGTTTCAATCCACGCACCCGTGAAGGGTGCGACCTGCTCATCGACGCAAGATACACCCCGCTGGCAGGTTTCAATCCACGCACCCGTGAAGGGTGCGACAGCAAGAAGGTAGCGGTCCCTAGGACCAATGCGATGTTTCAATCCACGCACCCGTGAAGGGTGCGACGCTCATCATCTCAGGCCCACCCCCCGAACAGGGCGTTTCAATCCACGCACCCGTGAAGGGTGCGACATGACCCAATCGATCATGGTGTTGCGCTGATTCTGTTTCAATCCACGCACCCGTGAAGGGTGCGACTACTGGGAGCTTGCCAGCTCCACCAGCTCCACCGGGTTTCAATCCACGCACCCGTGAAGGGTGCGACTCGTTGTCTCACCTCACGCGATCGTCAGCGTTTTGTTTCAATCCACGCACCCGTGAAGGGTGCGACGCTGGTGGACCTGGTGCGCGCCATGGACTTCCAGTTTCAATCCACGCACCCGTGAAGGGTGCGACCTCCTTCTCCGAGGCGGCCGGGTCGATGGTCTGGTTTCAATCCACGCACCCGTGAAGGGTGCGACCTTGACCGCTGGCACGGCGGTCCTACGTCATTTGACGTTTCAATCCACGCACCCGTGAAGGGTGCGACAGGTTGGCCGGGGGGGCTAGTCAGGCCAAAAGGAGTTTCAATCCACGCACCCGTGAAGGGTGCGACTTGGCGTAGATGCCAGCCCTCTCGACAATAGCCTGTTTCAATCCACGCACCCGTGAAGGGTGCGACGCGTACTCCCTGCGCTGGGAGCCGCGTCCTAAGAGGTTTCAATCCACGCACCCGTGAAGGGTGCGACCCCCTCGACGTAGATATCCTGCCCTACTTCCCTGGTGTTTCAATCCACGCACCCGTGAAGGGTGCGACTCTCGGCTGCTGGACTTTGCCGGGAACCCTTACGCCGTTTCAATCCACGCACCCGTGAAGGGTGCGACGTGACCCGTTCAACGCTGAGCGGGTGCGTCAGGTGTTTCAATCCACGCACCCGTGAAGGGTGCGACGCTTTGGATCCTAAAGTCTTGAACAGATTGGCCGAGTTTCAATCCACGCACCCGTGAAGGGTGCGACGCACCCCGAGGTGCGGGAAAAGATCGTGGTCGGCGTTTCAATCCACGCACCCGTGAAGGGTGCGACTGATGGCTTCCAGGATAGGGGCCACGTCGAGGGTGTTTCAATCCACGCACCCGTGAAGGGTGCGACGTCCTTGCTCTTGCCCGCCTTCGGCGCGGGCTCCGGTTTCAATCCACGCACCCGTGAAGGGTGCGACACCAGAGCTTGAATTGATTGCATGTCGGCCAGTTGTTTCAATCCACGCACCCGTGAAGGGTGCGACGGCCCAGATCTCTGGGGAGACCTGGAACCACCGGTTTCAATCCACGCACCCGTGAAGGGTGCGACGACCCCCGAGAAGATAGAGCGCGGGGTGGAGGAGTTTCAATCCACGCACCCGTGAAGGGTGCGACAGTTGCCGTGCCCGGAGAGTGTGGTAGCCCCGCCGTTTCAATCCACGCACCCGTGAAGGGTGCGACGGACGACCTGGACCAATACGTGACGGAGCTGGAGGTTTCAATCCACGCACCCGTGAAGGGTGCGACGTAAGCCATGTGCATGACCGAGAGGGAGTGCCGGGTTTCAATCCACGCACCCGTGAAGGGTGCGACGGTCAAGATGGGTGTGGTGGCCTACCTCAAAGAGTTTCAATCCACGCACCCGTGAAGGGTGCGACTACTCCCCCATCCAGTACGCGCCCCTAGCATCGTCGTTTCAATCCACGCACCCGTGAAGGGTGCGACCTCCGGGGGACCTTCACCTTGCGGGGGTTCCCGCAGTTTCAATCCACGCACCCGTGAAGGGTGCGACCATCCGTCTGGATTGACCAGGTAATCTACATGGCTGTTTCAATCCACGCACCCGTGAAGGGTGCGACGCCCCGAGCTTTTCCCCCCTTCCCCATCTGGCTCGTTTCAATCCACGCACCCGTGAAGGGTGCGACGTGCAGCGTCTGCAAGAGCGGCGTCATGGAGCGGTTTCAATCCACGCACCCGTGAAGGGTGCGACTCGGCCACATCCAGCCGCATCTCCGACTCGATGCTGTTTCAATCCACGCACCCGTGAAGGGTGCGACGACCCTCCGCCACCGGCTGCTCGGCGAGGCCCAGTTTCAATCCACGCACCCGTGAAGGGTGCGACGGCCCAGGACGTCTCGATGATGAGGCGGGACATGGAGTTTCAATCCACGCACCCGTGAAGGGTGCGACAATGTAGCAGCGACCGTCCAGAAAATGGATGGGGGTTTCAATCCACGCACCCGTGAAGGGTGCGACGTGCGATGGTCAGCAGGTCGATGCGGTCCTGGGGGTTTCAATCCACGCACCCGTGAAGGGTGCGACTCTTGGCGCGGGCCATTCAGGCACCCCCCATCACGTTTCAATCCACGCACCCGTGAAGGGTGCGACCCGATATCCATGTCCTTGACGGTGTTGTTCTTGTAGTTTCAATCCACGCACCCGTGAAGGGTGCGACCGTGATCAAGGAGGGCCTCGGCCACAAGGACCGGGTTTCAATCCACGCACCCGTGAAGGGTGCGACGCGCGAGGTCCCCGGTCCGCGTGACCGGGAAGACGTTTCAATCCACGCACCCGTGAAGGGTGCGACACCCGCTAAAATCGCGGACTGCTGGACGGACGAGTTTCAATCCACGCACCCGTGAAGGGTGCGACGGCCACCGAGGCGGCGGTGCGTGCCCAGAAGCAGTTTCAATCCACGCACCCGTGAAGGGTGCGACTCTTATTGCCGATTATCTGGATGTTGCGATAGACGTTTCAATCCACGCACCCGTGAAGGGTGCGACTACTCCGAGCAAGTACGGTCTCTTCGCCACTGAGGTTTCAATCCACGCACCCGTGAAGGGTGCGACATCCTCGGGCGAGCTGCACGACAAAATCAAGAAGTTTCAATCCACGCACCCGTGAAGGGTGCGACTGGGATCAGGCCTCACCGGCCCTTGCGGTTCATGAGGTTTCAATCCACGCACCCGTGAAGGGTGCGACGCGCCTTGTTCATCTCCTGCTGGTAATCCCTCGAGTTTCAATCCACGCACCCGTGAAGGGTGCGACCTCGTTCGACCGCCGCGAAAAGGGACAGGGACCTGTTTCAATCCACGCACCCGTGAAGGGTGCGACAAGCTCGCCATGGAGTAGTGACTCAATGAAACTGTTTCAATCCACGCACCCGTGAAGGGTGCGACTCCGGCACACCTCCTGCGCGCTGTGGTCTGCGGGGTTTCAATCCACGCACCCGTGAAGGGTGCGACCCCTTGATGAGCTCACCTCCTCCGGAGATCAGGGTGTTTCAATCCACGCACCCGTGAAGGGTGCGACAGCGATAGTGATAGCGCGTCGCGCCGGTAGGGTTGTTTCAATCCACGCACCCGTGAAGGGTGCGACAGTGCGGGATGTTCCTCCAGCCGGACGGGACCAAGTTTCAATCCACGCACCCGTGAAGGGTGCGACAGGGTGGCAGGTATCGCGTTTCCTGCGTCTACGGTTTCAATCCACGCACCCGTGAAGGGTGCGACTCCCGCGTTGGTCGAGATATCGCCGTCGAAGTTGTTTCAATCCACGCACCCGTGAAGGGTGCGACGGGCGGCGCAATGGCGTATCTGATGATCGACGCGATGTTTCAATCCACGCACCCGTGAAGGGTGCGACGGGATATCCCGGGCCCATGTCTCCGCCGAGCTCAAGTTTCAATCCACGCACCCGTGAAGGGTGCGACTTTGTCTCCCCAAAGCATGTCGTCAATCTCCAGGTTTCAATCCACGCACCCGTGAAGGGTGCGACTGCAACGCTCCCTTCGATCCCACCATGATCGTATTGTTTCAATCCACGCACCCGTGAAGGGTGCGACCGGGACCGCTCATATTTATACACATCGTTTTCTAGTTTCAATCCACGCACCCGTGAAGGGTGCGACTGCCGACTGCGGTTGCCAGTGGTGGGATGATTCCGTTTCAATCCACGCACCCGTGAAGGGTGCGACATGTAGATCCGCTCGGTGATGTGCTGCAAGTGGCTGTTTCAATCCACGCACCCGTGAAGGGTGCGACTCGCCCTCTCCAGGTATTTTCCGCACACAGAGAAGTTTCAATCCACGCACCCGTGAAGGGTGCGACCCGGCCTTCCTGGCCTCCCGAAACATGGAGTTGGTGTTTCAATCCACGCACCCGTGAAGGGTGCGACGAGGATTTCCTTTACAATGTCGGCGCGATAATAGTTTCAATCCACGCACCCGTGAAGGGTGCGACTAGGTGCCATTGCTGGGGAAATCGAGCTGCACGTTTCAATCCACGCACCCGTGAAGGGTGCGACCAAACTGGTCAAACGCCTGCTGGCCGAATACCCTGTTTCAATCCACGCACCCGTGAAGGGTGCGACATTGACCAAACCCTTTCTCCCTATTTTTTGATGTTTCAATCCACGCACCCGTGAAGGGTGCGACGGGAGGGGCTGGTGGACAAGCAATCCGACGTCAGAGTTTCAATCCACGCACCCGTGAAGGGTGCGACGATATTCTGAGGTCCGGTGGAAGGTCCAGGTCAAGTTTCAATCCACGCACCCGTGAAGGGTGCGACTGACCAAGCGCAAGCCCAAGAGGGGGCCGGGAGGGTTTCAATCCACGCACCCGTGAAGGGTGCGACGTCGACGAGGAGATCCAGCCCTCCTGGGAGATCGTGTTTCAATCCACGCACCCGTGAAGGGTGCGACGCGCCCGCCCTCTCAACGTTAAATACCTCCCCCGGGTTTCAATCCACGCACCCGTGAAGGGTGCGACCTGGCACGACCTCGGATATGCTTACAGGGTGGCGTTTCAATCCACGCACCCGTGAAGGGTGCGACGAGATCATGGCACAGATAGGAAAGGTCTACGTCGGGTTTCAATCCACGCACCCGTGAAGGGTGCGACAGCGTGCCGTCTGGATGGGGCAAGACCGCGATACGGTTTCAATCCACGCACCCGTGAAGGGTGCGACGCCACCTCCACCGGGCCCTGGCCGAGAGCGACGGTTTCAATCCACGCACCCGTGAAGGGTGCGACATCGATGCCCTGGCGGGGATGCTTCGCTTTATTGGTTTCAATCCACGCACCCGTGAAGGGTGCGACACCTTATCTCGGACCTGCTGTTCCCGAGCATACAGTTTCAATCCACGCACCCGTGAAGGGTGCGACCGCAGAGACAAAGGCTAAAATCGAGGCAATGGATGTTTCAATCCACGCACCCGTGAAGGGTGCGACACTATCATCCGGCGAGCCTATCACAGAGACGAAAGTTTCAATCCACGCACCCGTGAAGGGTGCGACTCGGCGCGTTCCCGGCGTTGCCGACTAAGGCCGAGTTTCAATCCACGCACCCGTGAAGGGTGCGACAGCTGATGGAGTTTACACAGCAGCTAAAGACGGCGTTTCAATCCACGCACCCGTGAAGGGTGCGACTCCAGGCCCTCCCTCAAGAGGACGGAGCCGTAGTGTTTCAATCCACGCACCCGTGAAGGGTGCGACGGTCAGGTACAGGTTACGCGTCACTGGTGAGGAGTTTCAATCCACGCACCCGTGAAGGGTGCGACCCTTGACTCCCTTCACCCCGAGGTCCCGCTGGCGGTTTCAATCCACGCACCCGTGAAGGGTGCGACACCAAACGTTCGCGCCCTGGCCCTTCCCCTTCACGTTTCAATCCACGCACCCGTGAAGGGTGCGACTGGTCGCGCGGTCGGCATGCTACAAATCATGCACGTTTCAATCCACGCACCCGTGAAGGGTGCGACGTGCTGCCACCAGGGCAGCCAGGGCCCAGGTAACGGTTTCAATCCACGCACCCGTGAAGGGTGCGACATGGTTGCGTCGAGCGTATGATCCTCGGTGACGTTTCAATCCACGCACCCGTGAAGGGTGCGACCGTTCACCCTCGCCGGCCAGCCGGACTTCCCGAGGTTTCAATCCACGCACCCGTGAAGGGTGCGACAATTTCTACATCCCCGTCTGGGTCTCCACCACCACGGACGAGGTTTCAATCCACGCACCCGTGAAGGGTGCGACCGCAAATACATGACTCATAATGTTGCATCTGGGATTAAATGTTGTCAGGTTTAGTAATATCTACATATTTCAATTAAAATATCCCTTTAGCGGAAAGTAAATAAACTACCTCCAAATTTTTCCTGCGAAGGCCACGGGGATTCTATGTTCGCTAGGGGTTCGCACAGTTACGCTATTAAAGTGCCTTCGGGGTCGTACCCTTTCTTAGTACCGTAGTGCTCAACCCGCCTTTGCCAATTGTCACCTAAGAAATAGAACCGTAGACTGTCCCTGTCCTCATCCACTATGTCACACAATGCTTGTTTCAGATTAAAAAATTGAACAGGATCTATCAAGCATTCGAATACTGAATTTTGAACCCTTTGTCCATAATCTTTGCATTCTTTGGCGACCTGCCTAAGCCTTCTTTGCCCCTCGGGCGTTTCCGTATTCACGTCGTACGTCACTAGGACCATCATTATTATGCCTCAGCTCATGAAATAGGGTGGATATCCATCGAGGTCCCCTCGCAGATAGCGGGACATCAGCAATGCCTGCGTGTAGGGGATGAGGCCGATAGGTATCGTCTCGTTCAGATATGGATGCGTAACCTCCTCTTGCTTGCGCTTCTGCCAAGAGCTCAGGACCGCTTTCCTCCCTACATCTGTCAACATGACCCCGCCATCCTCTTTTTGATAGAAGTCGTCCTTCTCGATCTGCTGAAGATTAATCAATGTCAAGGCGTGGCGGTCGGCCAGGAACGGCCTCAGTTCCTCCATCACATCCAGTGCCAGCCCTGCTCTGCCCGGCCGGTCCGTGTGAAAGAAGCCGACATATGGATCCAGGCCCACTGACTCCAGAGCTGATTGGACGTCATGGGCCAATAAGACGTAGAGGAACGATAGCAGAGCGTTCATGTTGTCTAGCGGAGGCCGCCTGTTGCGGTCGAACATGAAGAAATCGATTTTCTGCCGGAGAATGAGCTCGTCAAATGCGTCAAAATATGCCCTGGCACAGTTGCCCTCGATGCCGCGCAGGCTGTCGATGTCGTCGCAATCGCTGATCTTCTCCAGATCCTCGAGAAGATACGAGTCTGCTCTTCGGATCTTGCTGCTGGAGATAGTGGCGCCGTGGTCCCGGATGCCTCTGTTGAGAACGTTCCTGCAATTAACAATCTTGCCGATCATGAAGGATTTCGCTATCTGAAGCGAAGCCGAATTATCATCTGCGACCCTGTATTGGGTGCGCCTCAGCAGAACATTGCCGCGTGTTTCTCCGTTCACTCTCGCGAGGAATTTTCCGTGCGGCGTCAGGAAAGACAGTCCGACATTATTGTCAGAGCAGAGCTGCATCAGCTGTGGGCTGGCGCCCATGTATCCGAAGCAAACTACGTTCTCGAGGTTGTGGATCGGTATCCGGAATACTTCCTTGCCGTCCGTTTTTACGACGACGTTCTCCCCGTCCTTCGAAAGATACGAGTCGGGTGTGGTCACATAGAGAGTATTGAGTAGTTTTCTCACATTCACTCCTCGCTGGAACTTGATCGTGCCGACATGACAGCAAGACCGATTATCGGCCCTCCCTGTTCACGGCATCCCTGACATGTTTGGAGATGTATTTATCGACCAAAATTTTTTTCTTCGTGAGCGTAGGAATGCAGAGGTTCATCAGAGAGCATGACCTGCAGGGCTTGCCCTTCTCTGCGGGCGGGGTGATCCCTTTCTTGAAAAGGTCATGCATTTCCATAGATAGCGTGAACACGAGATGCCTGAGTTCGTCCGTCAGTTCGACAGACGTTCTCCTTCTGATCTCATGGTAGTAGAAATCCGCCCTTTTGATTTGAGTGTTGAGCATTTCTTCCAGGCAAATCGCCTGCGCGCAGAGCTGCACCTCATCCCACGCGTAAACTTTAGGCTTACCTCTCTTGTATTCGACAGGTTTTGGCAGCCATAGGCCCTCTCGATCCGGAAGTTTGATTCCATTGTCCGATGAAGAATATTCGACAACATCGGCAATGCCCTGAAGCCCCAGTGAATAAGAGATTACCGGAACGGATCTTGATATGAGCGTTTCGCCCCGGGATTCGTCGAAGAAGGGGTCATCGGCCCTTCGGTGAATATGATGCCCTTCTGCCGTTCTGAGATCATCGGCCCACTGGCGTTCGACGTGGATGAGTCCCCATTGGCGCTTACAAAAGGAAAAGTGCTGTATGCCAGACAGGGACAAAAGTTCCTCGTCGGCATACCGCACTTCGTTACAGCTTTTCAATTAATTCAACACCTTTCGGCAGGTCTCTGTCGATCGTTATCGAATAGTCTTCGAACGATCTTGGGGGCAATTCACTAGGCTGTCGCTTCGTTTGGACCTTTCCGAACAAAATATGAGATTGGCAACATCCGAGTTCATTTTCATGTTTGAACACGATCAACTTCCTAGCAGCCATTTTTCCACGAGAAGCGGAGTGATCATGCTCAAACATGTTGACCAGGCTATCCCATAGCAGTATGAGATCATCCTCGCTGAAGCCAGTGGTCTTCTTGGCCAGATTTGCAGATATATATCCTTCAGCACGGTAGAGTCCGTAGGGAACGACCTGCTTCTTGCCCATGGTTTGACCGGCATCAGCGTCTTTCTCGTTGGTGACTGCACGACGTGTGATAGTCACTTCCTGCTGGAATATGGGGTCCATACTCCGAGCGAAACTCAGCTGCACTGGGCCTCGAACTTGGCCACAGTTCACCCCTGTAGTCATGACTGCACCGAACGTCCTGATGTCAAAGAAGTTTTGGCACATGAACTGGACTAATTTAGCCTCGACATCCGGCTTTTGCCTCTTATCGGTGGGTTCCAGCCCATTTGCGACATACGCTTTCTTGTTCTGATCGTTCAAAACGACCCCAGATTTTACATAGATATTGTACCCCTCTTGGCCGTCCTTAACAAGGTCCACGTAATCACGTATCTTCCGCTTTAGACAGACGTCAGTCACTATCCCGTGCCCAGTCTGCGGATCGACCCTTGGCATATTGCCCATATCCGGGTCTCCGTTGGGATTTCCGTTCTCTACGTCAAACAACAAGATAAATTCATAGCGGTTTCTGATAGGTTCGTTCATGCGCTCTCCTCCTTCTCCCCGTTGCTCCCTTTCTTCTTATATAGCTCCTTTTGTTGGTGATAATATCCGATCATGAACATTCCCTGGTCCTCAAGATTGAGGTATTTGGGAAAGTGATCGATCCCAGACATTATTTCTTCGATAGATTGGCTCGTTTTTACTCCCCAATCTGATTTTGAGATGTGGTGCTGGGCAAGTTTCAGAAGTGCAGGAAACACAACAGACGGTGTCGTCGACGCACTACTGAAATATTTGCTATTTATCCCGCTCTTCGCTCCATTGATGGCATCCTTCTGTGCCTTCTCCAGTACTGCAAATAATCTCCCCAATCGGTATGGGATGTTCAAGCTCTCTTCGTTCAGACCCACAGTAATCCAGCCCTCCTTACCTTTCGTTTTCTGCATTTGGGACCTTACTAGGTATGCTTTTAGAAATGCTGCCCTAGCATAGTTGATGGTTCCATCCGTTTTTGCTCTGCTCAAGATGGCGGCGTACAACTCCAGCGGATAGGGGGAGTTATCCAATATCGCTCTCATCAGTGCCCCATCTAGCATTGGAGAGGAAGCTTTGTCTTTCGAGTTCTTGGGAACTGTCTCCTTCAGTATTCTATAGATTGGGACGAACGGGGGATCCCTCTCACCCCGAAATATTTCCATGTCAAGATGGTGCTGCGCCAATCTTTCGATGAAATGACCCACGCTATCTTGATACCAAAATCGCACCGATAGTCTACTAGCATTGGGCGAGAGGGCAAGCATATAAAAATTCGTCTTCTCAGAATCCACGCCCAATTCGGTTTGTGAAAGCGGCATTCCAACCTTTACCTTGTTCAAAATGTCCCCAATAAGTTGGACGGTTTTTGGATCCACTTTCGAAACAAATTCGTCACTATCGTCTTTTCCGCCGCTCCCCTTCAAGTTTGGAGGATTTAACAAAAAGGTTGCTAGATCCAGATATTGATCGTCTTTTGTTTCTGCCCAAAAAACTATTGTCGTGTTTCCTAGTTGAATCTTATTTTTACTATCTCTATCAAGCAGATGATTTAAAACTGAAGTGTATTTTACTGCCGAAGAATTGCCAATAGGGGCATTAAAATTCTGTCTCTTCCCATATGAGCAGAATGCATCATCGTTAAAACTTACTATTGATGCACCAGAAGGTTGAGCCCCATATACGCCCTTAATCTTGGGATGCAATCTTGAGATTGGCTCCACCTGTCCAGTCACAAGGCATTGTTGCACTAAGAGATTATTTCCGACTTCTTCGTTTGATCCCGAATCGTTGGCCAGTTTTTGCCTGATTTCAGGATGCTCATGAAGAAATCGTCCCCCGAATTCGAATATTAGATTTCCACCAGCAAGAATATCATCTCTGTACTGAGCTATTTTAGGATGACTATTGAACCCGTTTGGGTCCCATGAATCCAAGAATGTCAGGAGGGAGCGAGTAGCATCGAGATCTAAATCATCAAAAAGAGCATGATGTAGAGACTTGAACTCTTTGAAACACTTTAGAGTGCGGGGCGTCACATTGTTTATTTTGGTTTCATCTCCTTCTTCGTAGGGGGAATTATGAGATTCGCTTTTTGACCCTCTCTTTTTTGCATCCTCTTTCTTTCCCTCGACCCCAAAAATGTACTTTGAATTATCGCACAGAATGTAGGGAGCGACACCGCTACTCCGTACCTTCTGAAAGGGAACTGGCATCTGTCTAGGTATCGGCTTTTTCCCATCGGTCCGAAGGTCGATGATATTCGTTAAGTGCCCATCGGCGGATAGCACCAATACAAACGAGACACCAGCAACGCTGTAGCCAGATTCTGGTAAGGCCACTTGATCATCATTTTTTAGTATGTCATGGTATCGACAGAGTGCCTGGAGGATCATGAGAATGTTCCCTCCTCCCGACACTTTTGAACGTCGATTATTCCATCCTTCATCTGTGCCCGGAAAAATATGGGTTTATTATCATTTGAAAAATCAATGTCCCAAAGCATAATCCCCAAATCTCTGGTACCATCCACTCTGCCATTGTAGTATGAGGCGGGCAACTCGCCCTCGATTAATTCGAATTGAGCGGAAAACTCTCTACATCCCAGGTATGGATGGTGGAAGCATTGCCCCTTCCTCATTCTTCGCAAGGCCATATTGTAATGCTTTTCGTCAGTTTCAGTCTCACCATTTGTCTCGGAGATGTCAAAGTGCGCATCTATGCAATAACATACGTCCCGCAGTAGCAAGGATGCTCTTTGCACCGTGTCTTCGCTTTTATCCTGATATAGGGAAACGTTTCCTTCCCTCATCGCCCTTTCCACTTTGACTGACGAAATCTTACCAGACCGTTCATTCCTCCGGATATTGTCAAATTTTATTGGATTCATTACGTGGATCTTGTCTACGTTCCATCGAATCGCCGGCTTCCAATAGATTGCTTCGAGGACTCCTCTAGCCGCTGAGGGGGTCATTACATCATAGCTTACCCGCTCCACCTTCATTTCTGGCCTAGTGAAGCAGGCGTAATCTCCCCAAACCATCAAACGAAATCCGTATCCTATGCTACCCACCCACTCAAACGAGCAGTAATGCATTTTCATAATTATTATATTTACTACTCAATAGACCGGTATCCGATGAATATTTCTTGAGGTCATTAAGCACGAAAAACCTATCACCAATTGTATCAATTGCATGCATGGCGGCCAGTTCTTTGAATTCGGGCTCAAAGATGCTTACGGTGTAACCCTGTAATTTTCGGGCATACTTCCAAGGGTATTGGGCCATATGCATCTCCTCAATAATTGACTGCACATTATAATCATAAGGAATTACTACCTCCCTTGTTCCCTTCTCAACTATTGAGAAGAGATCGTTTACATCCTCAAAGGGATATTCCAACGAGCGGCTTCGTTCTTCCAACAGCTTAAGGATCTTCTTTCGATCCCGCCCGTCTTCCCCTTCGTGATAGTATAGCGCATGAAAAAACATCTCAATATTTTCCAGAGATAATGGTTCGTTCCCATTTCCAAGTATCATCTCCCCCAATTCAGCGGTTCGTCTTTGCCATGACGTCGCTTGGCCATGTTTTTCACTTGAACGGAATACATTCACACGCCCTGATTGCAACTTACCTTCTCGATTACATCTTCCAGCTGCCTGTGCGATGGAATCGAGGCCGGACATGGCCCTAAACACGGTTGGGAAGTCGATGTCCACTCCGGCTTCAATTAGCTGGGTGGAGATTACTCGGCACGGTTCGCCCTTCTTATCGAGAATTTTCCTGATCACATCCAACTTTTGCCTACGATGCACCGGGCACATTCGAGCACTGAGATGAAAGATGTTTTTCGTGTCCGAGAGGGAATCATAGAGCGCTTTGGCATGATTCCTCGTATTGATGATGCAGAGGACCTTATCCTCATTTCTTAGGGCGGCCGATAATTCTTCGTCATTTATCACTCCAAAATTCTTAAATTCTACCCGTTTGAAGGCTTCGTAGAGCTCCTTTGGCGACTCGATTATCTCCCTGGGCATTTCGTCGCCACGCAACAGTTCACTGAATTTTGGTTGTGTTGCTGTGCACATCACTATCGATGAACCATAGTTGCGGACCAATTCTGTTACAGCGGCCAGACATGGTGAAAGATACTGTATTGGCAACATTTGCGCTTCGTCAAAAATGATGACACTTTTTGAAATGTTGTGAATTTTCCGGCAGCGTGAACGTTTGTTGGAGAACAAAGACTCGAAGAACTGCACATTGGTGGTCACAATGATCGGTGCATCCCAATTCTCGGTCGAGAACATTATTGAATTATAGCTGGGATTGTCGCTTTCGTCTTCGGATGCCCATGGGTCGAAATTGCTATGATGTTCTAGAACATTCTTCTCTCCAAATATCTCCTTGAATATGGCGGCAGTTTGCTCAATAATATTTGTGTAAGGTATCACGTAAATTATTCTTTTGAGACCATATTTCTTGACTTGTTCCAAGGCAAAAGCCATAGATGAGAGCGTCTTTCCGCCGCCAGTCGGGACCGTGAGCGTAAATAAACGAGGCCGTTCGGACCCCTTACTTTTGCACTGATCAAAAATATCATTCCTATAATTATTGATTATATTCCCATCGGAGCCGGTCCTTTTCGAAGCCATGTGCCTATCGAACTTGTTGCTTAATACGATGAAATCGTCGTAATTTCCTCGTTGCACGGCTTTTTCAGGGTTACAAAATCGCTCCGTATCTAACGAATCAGCATCGATAAGGCAAGAAAAGAGCATACGAATGAAAAAAGATATAGAAAAACCAGCAGAGCCGTTGCCCGGTTTGATGCTGGGGATTACTCCGGTGAGATCTGGTAGTGATATCTCATCAATGTATCCCCCATAGTCTGGTAACTTTCGATGGATAAGCCGTTGTTCGAGGCCAGATTGTACAGAGCCAAAGTTTGCTAGGCCAGCGTGATGTCCTGCCACAATATACTCAAGGACTCTGCTCTGCGAAGCCGGATATTTTTGCCTTGACACAATTGCACCCGCAGTTGAATGGTCGACTCGTATTTTTGCCCCATCAAGTAAGCTCTGAAATTCTGAAGAATATTTGCCTATGTCATGTAACATGCCCGAAGCATAGGCAAATTTTCCTCCTTCAAAATCGTCCGCAAATTTTGAAGCGAGTTCTGCCACATTTGTAAGATGAGTTGCCAATGGTTGCCAAGTAGATTTATCCCTGGATTCATTAGAGTGGGCGTAGTAATTATGAGAGGACATGCGCATAATATCATCAATTGGGGTTATCTAACTATCTGGCTAAATTTATTGATTCTCATTACTTTTATTCAGACTATGGGACTTATTCATCTTGTAAGGGGAAAACATTTCCAAACTCGCATTTCAACATGCGTGGATTGAAACATACTGTCCCTGAAATGTATCTCACCCAGGCGGCGTCGCACCCTTCACGGGTGCGTGGATTGAAACCCTCACGCCGATGTCTCCCAGCCTGTGGAGTACTGTCGCACCCTTCACGGGTGCGTGGATTGAAAGTTACTTGTGTGTTTGCTCTCAGGGATGACACGATGTGAGAATTATCTAATCATCAACAGTATGCCTCACAGTCATTTTATGCAATGTTGTGCCGTGTTGACTAATTACGCCAGCAGCAGCCGATTGTACGCCACTACCTTTCTCAGCGCCTCCTTCATCATGAGGTCCTCCCTTCTCGAACGAAGCGACTCGTCCAGCATACTCTTAATCGATCGAACATTCCTTCCGCCGACCATCGATGACCGTATCGCTTAACGTAGCGCCAATACTCCTCGCCGAGAAGATCGCGCTCTTGCACGGCCAGCGGCCTGCCCGACGTGCCGCCATTGCGCTTCATGTTGGCGTTCTTTCTCATTCGTATCACCGACTCGATACCTCTCTTCCTCAAGAAGTCGAAGTTCTCCCTGGTGCCGTAAGCGCCGTCGGCCAGCACTCGACGATGCGTCCGTCCAGACGCTCCTCCGCCTGCTTAGCCAGTCCAGGAAGCTGAGCGGCGTCGCCCTTTCTGGTGCCAGTAGCGGTGGCCGCCGCCACCTCTCCCGTGGCCACGTCCACGGCGGCATGCAGCTTGACGAAGCCGCGAGGAACGCGGTACTTGTGAGCTATCCATTCGCCCCGAGGTGAGATTGACAGACCGGTCGAATCGACGGGCAGCACGTGCTCCTCCGCCTCCGGGACGACGAGCTCGTCAGGATCATCCTCAGTTTCGCGCCTTCACAGCGTGGTGTAGTCCGGCGCCTCGAAACCAAGCATCCACCTAGTACTCGCAGTAATTCCTCAGCGGCTCGGAACGTGAGGCGCTAGACATCACGGGCGAACGTCACGAAGCCGATGAACGAGCGAGGATACTCGAATGGACGTCCCTTCTTGTTCGAGTTCATGTCGTCCAGCTCGATCTTCCACGAGATGAGGAACGAGTACCGCGCACACTCGCTCCGACCCAGCGCCGCCGGCGACATGTTCTTGAGCATCCGGTTGACCGATTCCACCAGCGAACGGCGGCCGTACTTCAGCTCGTCGAACATCTTGAGCTGACGGCGGCGGTAGAAGCCCTGGTGATCCACAGCTTTCCTGTCGATCTTGCGCAGCGGTATGTGCGTTTCCGCGCCCAGCTCATGAACGACGTAGCGTCGGTTCACCTCCGAGTCGTAGCCCTTGTCCCCGATGACCGAGGCGATGCTCGCACCATGCTCGACCGCCTTAGATATCGCGGGGACCAGCTTGTCCTGGTCCGGCCCTGGACCTGGCGTGGCCAGCATGGCCAGCACCGTCATCGTCCGCGAGTCTATCACGCTCGTGAGCTTGACGTGGCGGCGTATCTTCCTAAGCTCGGTGCCCCGCGAGCCAGAACGCAGCAACATCGTCCTGATGTAGTAGTGTGAGGCGGAGCCAGATTGCATCCCGGTAGAGTCGATTATCACGTCCAGACGACCGCCGGCCACGCTCGAAGCGAGCGTGGCCAGGAGGCCGTCCAGCACGTGCGCCTCGAGGCGCAGCGAGAACTTGTGCAGCGTGGTGAAGTGAAGCGTCGACCGAAGACGCAGACGTTTATGCAGCGAGGTCATGATCTCGAACCAGTCGGCGAAGTCGCGGTACGACTTCACCAGCATCTGCCCGAGCACGGCTAGGCATAGCATTGATGCTGCGTGAACGAGTGCTTCGACCTGCTGCTCGAATACAGCGGCATACCGAGGCGTCCCGCTCCCTTCGCTATCTGATCGACCGCACGCATTATTTTGTTGCTGTGCAATATGTCACTCTTGGACACGAGACCATTCCGTCCCGGGGCCAGTTGTCTTCTGGAAGACGATGAACTGACCTCGGCGAGGTCATTTCGCGCCCGATATTACATCACCCTTTCGACGTCAGCCACGATGATCTCTACATGGCAGGCGGAGGGTAATCTCTATGTGTGGTGTGCTCCAACCGTGACACGTCTGGCATCTGGATTCACCAAGCCGACGCGCGACGGCACGGCGTAAAAACTATGCCAGACACTTTTTTCTATAATTATGCTCTGCCTTGCCCCTCTTCCTCACATTCGTATAGATTTATATGTGTAGACTGTATATAGTATACTAATAATGAAAGAAAGTCACGTCGCTGGTGGTGAAATCAAACGATGAGGCAGATTGTCATACCTAACGACAAAGTCACCTCTTTAAATGAGGTGGGGATTGAAAAATTATCAGTATGCTATGCCAGAACATTTTGCATCTGCCAGCACATCTGCCCTTTAGCTAAGCACTCGTCCGAAGGGCAGGACCAGGCACTTTCGGGAAAAAATAAAGAAACACATAGGTATGCGTTGGATGAAAAGATTGAGAAATGTTATGAAGAAGACAAAGTCCGGTGCTTATTGCATGCGTTAGACACCGTACCGCCGCCATCAGGCTGGAATGAGAGCAATGGTCACAGTCACAAGAAGGTCTTTGATTGGAAGGCGCTGACCGTCATTCTGACGCTGATGCTCAGGAGAGGATTCACATTTGAGGAAATGTCCGCTCACCTTGAGCACGATAGGTGGTTACTTGGGATTCTGAGACTTCCGAAGGCGCCAGCGAAGAGCACACTTCAGAGGGCGCGTAAGCTCATTCCCAACAATTGGTTGAATGAGGTCAACCGTGCTGTGTTACGGGAAAAATCCAGATGTGATATGGATGGCCTATCAAATCTAGTTGAATCGTTAGATTGAAGCGAGAGATCTCCAATAACAAATTTACGCCTTTCCCGAGCAGTAGAGATTCTAGGATAAGGCTTTGCTAAACGGCCCCGTTTCCAATCGGGTCGATTGTGCCCATGGCTTGTTCACATTGTTGAGAAGTGCCCTGGCATTTGGAGAATGGCTTAAATAAAGCCCCCTCATTCCAAGGGTCATGTCCTCCGATCTCGCTTCAGAATTTCAATTAGAATATTTCAAGGAAAACAACTTTCACCGCCAGATATGCCCCAAATGTGGTAGGGCCTTCTGGTCTCAGGGCATCTGGCCCAGTTGTGGTGAGTCCCCCTGCGAAGAGTACTCATTCATCAATAACTCTCCAATTAAGAAGCCATATTCCAACCACGAAATGCGGGAGGAATATCTCAGCTTTTTCGAGGAGCATGGCCATGGGAGGGTCAGAAGGTACCCGATAGTTGCCAGATGGCGCGATGATGTGTTTTTTACACAAGCGTCCATATATGATTTTCAACCCTGGGTCATCTCAGGTGTGATCGAACCACCACACAATCCATTGACAATATCGCAAACGTGTGTCCGTTTTAATGATGTGGACAATGTCGGCCGAACAGGCCGCCATTATACATTTTTCGAGATGCTGGCCCATCATGCTTTCAACCGGCCAGGCAAGGAGATCTACTTCAAGGACCGGACCGTCGAACTCTGCCACATGTTCTATACCGAGCGCCTTGGGGTCGACCCCAAGCTCATGAGGTATGTAGAGGAATGGTGGGAGGGTGGCGGCAACTCCGGGCCGTGCGTCGAGGTCATCCTGGAGGGCGTCGAGCTCGCTACGTTAGTATTTATGCAATACAGGGAGACCCCCCAGGGCCGCGTCCCTATGGATATGAAAGTGGTCGATACGGGATATGGCCTGGAGCGTGCCACTTGGGTCTCCCAGGGCACCCCGTCCGCCTATGAGGCCGTGTTCGGACCGGTGGTCAAGAAGATCCAGAGCGATCTGGGAATCATCCCTGACCCGCGCATTCTGGCAGAGTATTCTAAAGTCGCTGGTGCGATGAACATGAAGACCGCCAAGGACATCCGCGACCTCCGCCAGAGGACCGCCGATCGACTAGGCATATCGTTCGAGGAGCTTCTCAAGACCATAGGGCCGATGGAGGACATCTACATCATTTGCGACCATTCTCGTGCCCTGGCATTCATGATCAACGACGGCGTGGTGCCGTCGAACGTCAGAGAGGGCTACTTCGCCCGCATGCTGGTCCGCCGTGCCCTGCGCTCGATGCGCAGCCTAGATGTAAAATTCACCCTGGCGGATATTGTCGGCGAGCAGATCGACTACTTCAGCCCCTATTTCGAAGAACTGACGGAAAACCGTGCGGATATAATGAACATAGTATCTGTCGAAGAGAAGAGATACTACGAGACCCTGGAGAGGGGCCGTTCCATCGTCCAGCGCATGACCCGGGACCTCAAGGGCAAACCGATAGCCACGGACCAATTGATCGAGCTCTACGACTCCCACGGCCTCAACCCCGAGATCGTCCAGGAGTTCAGCGACGTGCCCGTGGAAATCCCCGACAACTTCTACATACAGGTCGCCAAGCGCCACGAGTCCACCGAAGCGGTCGAGGAAGGCCCCAAAGGGGACGAGTGGCCGCTGGACATGCCGGAGACCGAGCTCGGCTACTATCAGGACCCTGAGAAAATGGTCTTCGAGGCCAAGGTCACCGCCGTCGTCAGCGGGGCCATCGTCCTGGACCGCACCTACTTTTACCCCGAGGGCGGGGGGCAGGAGGCGGACTATGGCGTCTTGGACGGGCATGAGGTCACCGACGTCCAGAAAGTGAGGAACACCGTCCTCCACTTCCTCAAGGGCAAGCACGGCATCAAGCCTGGTCAGACCGTCAAGGGGGCCATCAACGAGACCCGCCGCCGGCAGCTCATGAGGCACCACACCGCGGCGCACATCATAAACGGCTCCGCCCGGCGCATGTTCGGCAACCACATATGGCAGTCCGGCGCGCACAAGAGCGTGGACGAGGCCCGCCTCGATGTCACCCACTATGAGAACCTCTCTGACGAGCAGAGGAACGAGCTGGAGCGCCGCTGCAACGAGGTGGTCCTGGAGGACCATCCTGTGGAGATCAAGTTCATGCAGCGCGACGACGCGGAGGCCAAGTTCGGCTTCCGCCTGTACCAGGGCGGCGTGGTGCCGGGAAAGGTCATCAGGGTCGTGAACACCGTCGGCGTGGACGTGGAGGCGTGCGGCGGCCTCCACTGCGATCGCACCTCGCGCGTCGGCCCCATCAGGATCCTCCGCACCAAGCGCATACAGGACGGCGTGGTGCGCATCGAGTACTCCGCTGGCCTCGCGGCGGTGTCGGGGATGCAGGCCGACAAGGCCTGCGTGGACCTCCTCGCCGACCGCATGATGGTCACCAGGGAGACGGTCCTGCCCGCGGCCGAGAAGCTGCTGGCCGAGATGAGGGAGGACCGCAAGCGCCTGGAATCCCTGTCCGCCCGGCTCAACCAGATCGTTTCCGAGGCCCTGCTGTCCAAGGCGGAGCGGGCCGACAATGTTTCCATGGTGGTCCACCAGGCCGCCGAGGGCGAGGACCCCCAGGCCATCGCCCTGGCGCTGATATCTAACCCTGGCGTGGTGGCGGTGGTCGGCTCCGCCAACGGCTCCCCGAAGCTGTATGTTGCCCGGTCCAAGGACGTCGATCTCGACGCCCGCCCCATCCTCAAGAGCGTGATGGCGCTGGTCGGCGGCGGGGGCGGCGGCAAGCCCGACCTCGCCCAGGGCGGGGGCGGCGACCCGTCCAAGCTCCCCGCGGCGCTGGAGCAGGCCCCCCGGATCGTCCGCGAGGCCCTCGTCAAGCGTCAGGCCAAGTGAGGTCCTTCCGGCACTCATCCCAGACGCCCCCGGAAAGGGGGACCTGGGAGCACCCAGTTCCATCAGAAACCCTTAAATACGAACTTGGGTGTAGGGGGGATACTCCATAAACTATAAAGGTCATATGGATCAACTTAATCTGAATCTCATTTGGAGGTAGCAGTTTGGCTCAACCAGAAGGACAGGAAAAGCCCGAGAAGGCGGAGAAACCGCATAAGGAAAAGAAATCGGAGAAGAAGCCTCAGGCCCCTAAGGTCGAGGAGAAGAAGGTGGACGAGAACTTCCGCTACATCGTCCGCTTCCTGAACACTGATGTTGACGGCAACAAGTCCCTCATCATGGGCTTGCAGGCCGTGAAGGGCGTAGGCTCCCGTGTCGCCGCCGTAGTGGCCAAGAGGACCGGCGTCAGCCTTACTGAGAAGGTCGGCAATCTGTCCGAAGCGCAGACCGACGCCATCGAGAAGGTCCTTCTTGCATACCCCGAGTATGCGCCCCACTGGGCTGTCAACAGGCAGAGCGACTTCGAGACTGGCGAGGACATGCACATACTCGGCGTGGACCTCGGCATTGTCAACAAGGACGATATCAACAGATTGAAGATGATCCGCAGCTACAAAGGCGTAAGGCACGAACAGGGACAGAAAGTTCGCGGTCAGAGAACCCGGTCCAACGGAAGGACTGGCCTTACCATGGGCGTCAGCAGGCAGAAAGCTCAGCCTGGTGCGACCCCCGCTGCCGAGAAGAAGTAAGCGTTCCGGAACAACGTAAGGTGTTGAAATGGGAGATCCGAAGTTTCCGCGCAGGTCCTATGACACTCCTTCTCACCCCTGGAGAGGAGAAAGGATCAAGGCCGAGTCCGAGACCGTAAAGGCGTACGGACTGAAGAACAAGACCGAAGTATGGAAGGCCCAGGCCGTCCTCAGGAACCTGAGGAACCAGTCCAAGCTGCTCCAGGCCCGCGTTAGGCTTAACGACGAGCAGGCCAAACTGGAAGCCAGCCTCCTGTTGAAGAAGTGCGCCCGGCTGGGGCTCCTTCCCATGGAGGGAAGCACCCTGGACGATGTGCTCGGCCTTACATCCGAAGCCATACTGGACCGCAGGCTCCAGACCATAGTGCAGAGGAAGGGCCTGGCCGCCACCTACAAGCAGGCCCGCCAGTTCATCGTGCACGGCCATGTGGCCATCGACGGCCGCAAGGTCACCATACCTGGGTACATGGTCAAGAGGACCGAGGAGGACAAGATCGCCTTCAACACCCAGTCCCCCATATCCAACGAGCTTCACCCCCTGAGGGCGGCCCCCCAGAACGGCCAGAGGGCCCCCGAGGCCCCCGCCGAGCGGAAGGAAGTGCCTGAGAAGGTGGAGAAGGTCCTGAAGGCCACGGCCGAGGACGTCGTCGAGGACGTCGCCGCCGACCTGCCTGTCGAGGACGAGCCCAAGGAGGAGTGAACATGGGAAAGTGGGGCATAGCGCATATATTCGCCAGCTACAACAACATCATCATAACCCTGACCGACATCACCGGCGCCGAGACCATCACCAAGGCCACCGGCGGCATGGTGGTCAAGGCGGCCAAGGACGAGTCCTCTCCCTACGCTGCGATGAGGGCGGCCGAGAAGGTCGCTGAGATCGCCAAGGAGAAGGGGATCGAAGGCATTCACGTGAAGGTCCGCGCGCCCGGCGGGAACAAGGCTACCTCTCCCGGTCCCGGCGCCCAGGCCGCTATCCGTGCCCTCGCCCGTGCCGGCATGAAGATCGGTCGCATCGAGGACGTCACCCCCATACCGCACGACGGTACCAAGAAGAAGGGCGGCAGAAGGGGCCGGAGAGTCTGAGAGGCTGCATCATGGACCTGAAAGTCATCGATCTGACGGATAACCACGCGAAAATCATCATCTCGAACACCCGCCCGGACATGGCCAACGCCCTGCGGCGCTGCCTCATGACCGAGGTGCCCAAGATGGCCATCGAGACGGTGGAGTACCACCTCGGCCCCATCAGGGACGAGGACGGCATGGAGTTCGAGAGCGTAAGCCCGCTTTTCGATGAGATCATCGCCCACCGCCTGGGCCTGGTCCCGGTGCCCACCGACCCTGAGCTGTACACCTTCAAGGACAAGTGCAGCTGCGAGGGGGAGGGGTGCCCGTCCTGCACCATCATGTACTCCATCAACAAGAAGGGCCCCTGCGAGGTATACTCCGGGGACCTAGAGCCCCTGGGAGGCCAGGAGCTTAGGGTGAAGGACGAGCTGGTGCCCATCGTCAAGCTCGGTCCGGGGCAGGCGTTGCTCGCCTACGCCTCCGCGGAGCTGGGGACCGCCAAGCGCCACGCCAAGTGGCAGGTGACCTCCGGGGCGGGGTACCGTTACTATCCCAAGATCACCATCGACGCCGCCAAGTGCGACGGCGAGGGCAACTGTGCGGAGGTATGCCCCCGCGGCGTGCTCGCCAGCAAGGACGGCAAGCTCGTGATCGACAACCTGGAGGCCTGCATGCTGTGCAAGGCCTGCGAGGAAGAGTGCGAGTGCGGCGCCATCACGGTGGAGGGCGATGACACCAAGTTCCTCGTCGAGTTCGAGACCGACGGCTCGCTGTCGGCCCGCGACACCCTGAGGAAAGCGCTGCAGATCCTGGAGCAGAAGTTCGAGGAGTTCCGCGAGGGCGTCTCCGGACTGGAAGCCTAAACCGTTTCCCTGTCAAACCATTTCCAGCGTTTGTTTTTTCAGCCTGATATGTCGGTTCGTTCGTTGTTCGTCAAGACCTCAAGTGCATCATTGCCTCGCGGCGTTGCCCCGCTGCTGTCCCGAGTTCGTGCTGGCGGCACGCGATGGATAATGATGTAAGGCCCTTCATGACTGGATATCTCCACGAGCTGATAGCGGGCGGAACGCGTCACATGAAGTCGGAGAGCTTGCATTTCTTGACCTTGTCCGACTGGAACAGCGAGTTCATCGAATCCTCGATGAGCGTGATGCGCTGCTGGGTATACACGTCCAGATCGAACTTCTCGCTGATCTCCTTGGTGATCTCAAGGTACTTCTTGACGCTCTTCTCGTGCACCGTGAGGGTGAGGTTGTTCCCGCAGTAGCACTTGCCTATGAGCGGTATCCGGCGGTACTTGGCCCCGCACTTGGTGCAGCGGAGCGACTGGGATGAAAAGCTCTTCAGGTTGCCGATCATGTCTGGCAGGAAGTGCTTGGTGATGACGCGGTACACCACGTCCTTGGCGTCGACCGCGCGGATCTTCTTGGCCAGGTCGAGCTGGGCGTTCATTTTGTCGATCATCGTTTCCAAGGTCTTGTACGCCGACTCGACCGGCCCCTCGGATATGTCCCTGGTGTCGTGAGTGTACCCGAAGCCCTCGTATTGCAGCGCCGAGCCGATGCGGCCGGCCACCTGGTCCATGATCCCCTCGATCTCCTTGGGGTGCTTGTACTCCAGGCAGGCCTGGTAGAATTCCAGGGGGTACTCCCACCGGACGTCGATGTTGTGCGCTTCCTTGTCGATCTCGTTGGGGTCGAGCCTGGTGGTGAGGACCAGGGGCGCGTCCATCAGGCCGCCCCGGCGCTCCGGGAGGAACCCCCGGGAGAAGTTCAGGAGGCCGTCCATCAGCAGGATGACCGAGTCCTCGTCGCCGTCGGCGTTCCTCCTCTTGGCGGCGTGGAAGAAGGGGTGCCCGTAGCCCACGTTGGTCCGGGTGTACCCGATGATCCGGCACAGGATGCCGCCGGAGGTGTGCGGCGCCAGCCCGATGGTGAGCTCCCCGATGAGGTCGTCCCTGGTCTTGGCGTTGTAGAACCGGTCCAGGCCATAGATCTTCTCCAGGAGATCGTCGATGAAGTCGGCGACCTGCACCATGTAGTCGCCGCACGATATGGAGGGTATGATGTCCTGCACCCTCAGCTCGCATACCTGCTCGGGGTCCGTGAGCTCGTTGCCCTTGACGTCGCGGAGGTAGCCCATGGCCACGGCCTTCTCCACGCTCAGCCCGATCTCCCTCGGCCGGAAGTGCGTCACCGGCACGTCGGTCATGTCGAAGCGTATGGTGCCGTCCTTGAACACGTAAAGGTCGTGGACCGCCCGCAGCAGCCCCTTCTCCAGCGCCTCGGGGGTCTTGTTCTTGGAGATCATCCCCTGGACCCCCTTGATCTCCGGCGCCGTCGCCACCCCCGTCCGCTTCATGGCCGTTGCCAGCATGCCGTTGAGGTCGATGCGTTGCGTGGCCGGCCTCCCCACTGGCAGCGTGTGCGCTCCGCACTCCCTGCAGCTGCACAGGAAGGTGTTCTTGCCGCAGTCCGGGCACTGCCGTACCCCCATCTCCGCCTCCACCCTCGACTCCTCCGCGGCCGTGGACACCAGGCGCTGCATTCCGCCGCTTTGTCCCAGCGGGAACAGGGCGTGCGGGGGCGGCTTCATCTTCCGCTCCTTGGCCTTCTCCGGCCTCGCCATTCTCGAACCGATGCGGGTGACGGCCCGGGCGCGGACCTCGATGCCCAGGGCCCTCGACACCGCCCTCAGGGTGGCCGAGGCGAACGCCGGCTCCTCGGGGCAGCCGGGATCCTCCAGGACCGAAGCCTCGATGATCCCGGGGCCGTTATGGGAGAGGCCCAGTCCTTCCAGCAGGGGGAGGGCGTAGAGGTCCACGATGACCTCCTCCCCTTTGACCGTGTGCAGGGCGCCCAGGGACTCCAGGGTGCGCTTGGTAAGGGGCTCCTTCTTGAGCACGAGCTTCTCTTCCTTCCACGCCCCCGTGGCTAGGAGGTGCGCCCTCAGGGCGTTCAGCTCGTCGAGGGGGAGGTCGTACCAGAACAGGTTGTACTTCGGGTGCAGCGGAACGCCGTACTCGCGGCCGATCTCCTTGGCTCTCTGGTATGTCGGCGACTCCCAGTCCTCCGGCATGCCCTTGCCCTTGGAGCGCAGCTCCACCTTGTACCACTCCGGGGCGTACGCTCCCGGGGCGAGGATGTGATTATTCTCCATGAACTCGCCGTAGGGGAGGAGCACCTCGCCCAGGTCCACGATCTCGGAGATCTGGGGCCGGACCTCCTTGACCTCCTTCACCGTCTGCGCCTGCACCAGGTCCCCGTTCTTCAGCAGCAATATGGGGCCGTCGAGCATGTCGCAGGGCGTCACCGCCCCGGCCTTGCCGGGCCGCTCGATCTTTATCTGCGTGCCCACCGCCAGGAAGTCATCGAGGGCGAACATGGTGGCGGGGTTGATGGCCAGCGCGGCGAGCCCTGTAGTGCGGCCGCGCCCGTAGCGCAGCCTCAGGCCGCCCACGCGGGAGGGGTGCCCTATCACCGGCCGCCCGGCCACCATGTCCTTCAGGAACTTGGAGTCGGGCACGATCTTCTTGGTGGCCTTGGCCCCGTCCCCGGCCTCGTGCTTCTTCTTCCAGTCCAGGTACTCGTTGATGAACTCCCAGCCGTCGATGCCCAGCTTCTTGACGTGCTTCTGGATCTTGGGGGCCTTGAGGCACATGCCTTCCGCGATAACGAGGCACGCCCCGCCCCTGACCTTGTTCGTTTCAACTCGCGGCAGGTCCCGGAAGCCGGAGATCTCCATGTCCTCGGTGCCTTCGCCGTCCACGCACACCGGGCAGCTGCGGGTGATGATCTCGATCTCCTCGTCCCCCGGACAATACTGGAGGTGCTGGCACTGCTTGTACAGCGGTATCTCCTCGTGGAACCTCTGCACCTCGCTCTCGGTGGGGATGTACTTCCCGATGCCCAGCTCGCGCCTGACCACGTCGCCGATGAGCACGCTCAGCGCCTGTCCGGTACCCCCTGCCGCGCGGATCGGTCCTGCAAAGGATATGGCCAGGTAATCGGTCCCGTCCCCGTTGCGGCCGACCTTGCAGCCGGCGATGCCTTCGAGGGGAGCGACCAGAATGCCCTCCGTGAGCACGGCCAGGCCTACCCTGACGGCGCGGTCGATGGCGTCCTCCTTGGACTTGGCGGGCTGGGCGGCCATCTCCTTGGCGATGAGGAGCGAGACCTCTTCCCTGTTATTGTTCTTCGACAGCTCCCTGATGCGCTCCGCGACGCCCTCCACGTTCCAGGGTGCCAGGAGCTTCTCCACGCGGGAGGCCAGGTCCTCGGCCATCGGTATCTCTATGAATGTCTCGGGGTCCAGGCCCCGCCCCCTGGCCCGGCGGGCCACGCCGTAGCAGCGCTCCGTCTCTTTGAGGAGGCCATTGAAATAATCCTCCATGGCCTTGCTGCATGCTACCGGCAAATCATCGAGCCCCCTTCCGCGCCGCTCGTTGTTTAAGCGCGATGGGAAGATAAAAACGACGCTAGGAAGGACGTGAACATGGAATCTTCCCGGATATCACGCCGGGAGCTTGTCCATATCGGCCATCCGCATCTCCTTGAAGCGGGCCTCGATGTCCTTCACGAGATCGTCCACGCCGGCGCCGGTGGCCGCCGATATCCGGGGGCGGCCGGTGGGCGGGACCATGTTGTCGAGGTCGGCCTTGTTCTCTATCTCTATGAAGGGGATGCCCTCGAAGTTGCGCTTCACCGATTCAAGCAGCGCGAGCTGCCGGTCCATCGGGTAGCCGCAGGTCTCCGAGGGATCGAGGATGAACACGATGAGGTCGGCGAGGTGCTTCAGCGCCAGGATGGCTTGCAGCTCGATGGCGTTCCGCTCCTCCAGCTCGCGGTCCAGGAGGCCGGGGGTGTCGATGACCTGGAAGGTCCGCCACCCGCTCTTGTAGTGGCCGACCACGATCCCCTTGGTGGTGAAGGGGTAGGCCGCCACCGCCGGCTTGGCCGTGGAGATGCGCTCCACCAGCCTGCTCTTCCCGACATTGGGATAGCCGGCGATCACGACGGTCTGCACCTGAAGGTCCACGGTGGGGAGCTCCTTGAGCTTCTCCCTGGCGTCCTGCAGGAGCTTCAGTTCCGGCTCGATGCGGTAGATGATGGAGGAGAAGCGGCCGTAGAACTGCTTGGTGGCCTTGGCCACCCCGTCGATGTTCGGCTCCCTTCGAACGCGCGAGAGGTACATCTTCTGGAGGTCGGCGCACTTCTCGGCCCCCCACGCGACGTTGAGGAGCGCCCTCTTCAGCTTCTCCTTACCGATGATGACGTCCACCAGCTCGTTGAAGAAATCATCCTCCTTCTCCATTTTGGGGAAGGCCTTGACGTACTTGTTGAGAGTAACGACCGTCATGTCCCCTATGGCGGTGATCTTGGCGATGTTGGTCTTCTTGACCGTATCGAAGGGCACGGACCCGTTGACCTGGGACTTGGACGCCCTGGCGTACGCGCGGTCCAAGAGTTCCTGTGAGGTCATGATGGTGGGGATCTGCCGCTTCCAGTTCTGCATGGGCGGAGCATAAGATGCAGTAAGTAATTAAGATATCACATCGCCCCCGCCGCGCTCGTCGCGGCGTTCCTCGCGCCGAGCCGGCGGAGCGGAGGCACCCTCCGCGTACCGCTCCACCGCGGCCCGGGCACTCCCGGTCGCTCCGGTGAGCACCTCCACGCCGTTCCGGGCGAGGGCGTCCATAGCCCTGCTCCCCATGCTGCCGGCTATTATCACGTTCGCCCCCAGCTTGCAGAGGTAGTCGGGCAAGAAGTCGGGCCTGTGGCCGGGGTTGGGGACGAAGCCGCAATGAATGACCCGGCCGCTCTCCACCTCAAAGATGTTGAAAACGCTGCAGTGGCCGAAGTGCTCGGCCACCCGGTTCTTCTCGCTCGCTACCATTATCCTCACCGCGTCCCGTCCGACCATGTCATCCATCCTTCCCCTTCACGCCCTCCAGCACCCTCGCCACCGGGTCGAGCCAGTCCCCATCGAACGACTCGACCCGGCCGGAGTCGCAGGCCTCCGCCAGCCTCGGGTCGATGGGTATCCTGGCCAAGACCTCCAGGCCGTGGGCGGCGGCCACGTCCTCGATGTGGCTCTCCCCGAATATCCGGTAGTCCTTCCCGTTGTCGGGACACCTGAAGTAGGACATGTTCTCCACCAGGCCCAGCACGGGGACGTTCATCATCTGCGCCATCCTGACCGCCTTGGACACTATCATGGACACCAGCTCCTGCGGGGAGGTCACGATGATGATGCCGTCCACTGCGATGGACTGGAACACCGTCAGGGGAACGTCCCCCGTCCCCGGCGGCATGTCAATGAACATATAGTCCACGTCGCCCCATACCACGTCCTTCCAGAACTGCTTGACCGTACCCGCGAGGATGGGCCCACGCCATATCACTGGGTCGGTGTCGTTCTCCAACAGCAGGTTGATGGACATGATCTCTATCCCGGTCCTGCTCTTGATAGGGAGCAGCCCGGTCTGGTCGGCCAGGGCCCTCTGCCTTATCCCGAACGCCTTGGGGATGGAAGGGCCGGTGATGTCCGCGTCGAGGATGGCCGTCCGGTACCCTTTCCGGCGCATCAGGGTGGCCAGCGTGGAGGTGACCAGGGACTTGCCGACCCCGCCCTTGCCACTGACCACCCCGATGACCCTCCGGATATGGCTCAGCTCGTGCGGCCTCTCCGTGAAATCCTCCGTTGCCCTTCGTTCCGAACACTCCGCGCTGCAGCTTCCGCAGCTCTGATCACAGTTATCGCTCATGATATCTCATCCTCTTCGAAAAGTCCCAGTACCTGGCCGGTGGAGGAGCGGTCGATGCTCTTCCCCATCACCGGACTCAGGGTTGCATATGACCGCGCCCACTCGCCAGGATGTGCAGGCTGAGCCCGTGCTGCGCCCCGAACTTCTCCGAGATGGAGGTGCTCTCGGCGAGAACACTGGCATTACGCACCCTCATTCTCCGGGAGGACCGCCACGCTCCCTCGCCGGGGGCATCCCCGGCCGCCGCACCCCCTGCCGTGGCCGTCGCACAGCATGTACTCGCCACCCTCGATGCGCAGCGTTCTGCCGAGGACCAGGGACTCGGCCAGCTTCCTCCTGGCGCTGTCGTAAATGCCCTGGACGGTGGTGCGGGCGACGTTCATACGGCGTGCGCACTCCTCCTGGGTCATATCCTCCAGGTCGATGAGCCGGATGGTCTCGTACTCGTCCACGGTCATTCTCACCGCGCCGTCCAGGTCCATGGGGAGCCCCAGGGGCCCGAATCGCTCGGACCTGGGCAGGCAGCAGACCCTCCTGCACTTCGTTGGTCTAGGCATATCCTTTATTCACTCGCGGCAGCATCGGTCTGGTCCGCTATCATGCTGGCCAGCGTGCCTTCTCAGGCCGCGTCCGCACTGTCCGTGGCGTGCGTGGTGCCGTGCCCCCTCGCCCTCGTGGCAGTGCCCTTTGCGCTCTTCACCAGGACCATGTCCGCAGGCGTGCCCGGGTCCATGTCCTTCACCGGTCCCGCCGCATCGGCATCTGCCACTGGCGGGTGCCCCGTTCTCGTTATGGCTGCTCTCTGCTTCTGTAGGTGTTTCATTCATCGGACCGAGTTTATGACATATGTCATTAATAACTCTTATCCCGAACGTCCCGTTCTTCGCCGAGGGACCGCTCCCTCTCCCGACAACTATTTCTCAGCGCTCCATCATCGCTTTTCCCATGGCCTCCGACAGCGCCCCCCAATACCGGAACCCCAAGCTTACCACCGACGGCATCGTGGTCATCGATGGCAAGATCGTGCTGATCAGGAGGGGACGGGAGCCGGGCAAGGGCAAATACGCGCTGCCCGGCGGCTTCGTGGAGTATGGGGAACGGACCGAGGACAGCGCGGTCCGCGAGGTCAGGGAAGAGACGGGGCTGGAGACGGCGGTGCTGGGCCTCCTGGGGATCTACTCCGACCCGTCCAGGGACCCTCGGGGCCATATAATCAGCGCGGTGTACGTCCTCCGGCTGATAGGAGGAGAACCGCGTGCGGGCGATGATGCCGAGGGCGTGGAGCTTTTCCCGCTGGACAAGCTGCCGGAGCTGGCTTTCGATCATGCCAAGATCATCGGCGACTACCTGAGCACGAGGTCCCGTAAAGATTATTGAAGCCCAATGGGAGCGTTCGTCGGTTCTGCGTGAACAAAACTATTTTAGGCTGGCAGGAGCGTATTATAAGGTCAGATGCTCCAAGATGACCTCGATCTGAAGATCCTCCGACTGTTGCAGCGGAACGGCAAGCTCACCTACGAGGAGATCGGGGCCATGGTGGACCGGTCGCCCTCCACCATACGCGACCGCATCAAAAAGCTGGAGGACAACAAGACCATCCTCGGCTATTCGGCCATCGTCAACCAGGAGAAGGTGGGCATCAACTCCGATGCCTATGTCGCGGCCGACATCCCGCCCGAGAAGGGGCAGACCGCGATAGCTTCCCTGTTCTCCATGGAGAACATCTCGGAGATACTTCGGGTCACTGGCGAGAGGCGCATCATGTTCAGGGTGCGTGCCGCCAACAATTCGGAGCTGGTCGAGGTGATCGACAAGAAGATACGGCCCTTGGGGTTCCAGAACATCGAGGTGACCATGGTCCTCGAGCCGGTCATCCGGTACCCCGGCCTGTGATTATTTCTCTTGTCCGGTAGCCGCGGCACTGGGCTGGGGCATGGCCTTTATGCTCCTGCCCCTTCCGCCCAGGGTGCTGGTGGCCACCACCCAGAAGTTGCGGGCGAGCTTTCCGTCGGCGAGGGCGAGCTGGTGGACCCTCAGGAGCTGATCGGCCTGCTCGGCGGTGAGCCTGCGCCGGTCGTACTGGCAGAGCAGGGTGAGGTTCGAGGGGAGCCTTGCCAGGGTGATCTGGGAACTCTGCACCACGTGCGAGGCGAAGTCATCGGGGAGTTCGGCGATCCAGGAATAGTCTATGCACAGGACCGCGCCGCTGAACCCCTCGTCCATGGTCCGGCCGAGATCGTATATAAGCAGGTCCGGCAGGGCGTCGGCGCGGAACTTGCCGGTGGGGCACACCGCACGATATGACGGGAGTACCTCCATGTGGCCGTCCTGGGCCGCCGCCTCGAACATCTGGCCATTCAGGGCGAAGCAGTCGCCGCCCTCGCGGTCGGGGCCGTCGCAGTGCAGCACGAGCTTCTCGTCCTCGCGCATCCAGCCTATCAGGTCCAGCAGTGCCTTGGCCTGCTCGTCAGCGCTCTTGTAGATATGAACGACGTGGTCGCCCCTCCTCAGGTCATCGCACCACTTGCGCAACGTGACTCACCCGACCCTCTCCCGGGTCAGGGATGGAACCGCTCTCGCGTATTTCTCGGTTTCTGAAATGTCGCAGCCCTCGGCGGCCTCGGGGCCGCTTTATCTTATAGGCACGGCCCCGCTTGATACCCGCTCTATCGACTTCTCGGTCCTCTCGGCCTTATTGCCGCCGATTATGTTCTCCAGCCGCCGGTCCACCTCCTCCCAGTTGACCACGTTCCAGAACCCCGCGGTGTAGTCCGGCTTCTTGTTCGTGTAGTCAAGGTAGTAGGCATGCTCCCACTCGTCCAGCACCAGGAGGGTCCGGAACCCCGGGATGGCGTAGAGGTCGTGGTCCTTGATCTGCACCAGCAGCGGCCGGCCGGTCTGGGTGCACCATACCAAGGTGGCCCATCCCGAGGACTCCACGCTGTTGGCGAGCTCGGTGAACTCCTTCTGGAAGCGCTCGTAGCTGCCGAACTCCTTGTCGATCTCGTCACCGATCCTTCCGCCCGGCCTTCCCCCGCCCCCTTTCGACGGCGGGGCCATGTTCTTCCAGAACAGCGAATGAAGATAGTGCCCTCCTACGTTGAACGCCAGAGCTTGCGCGGCGCACTTCATATCCAGGGAGGAGCCGTCGGCCCGGGCTTGGTCGAACTTCTCCAGCAATGCGTTGGCCTGCTTCACGTACTTCTGGTGGTGGCCGTCATGGTGCACTTTGAGAAGGGCCTCGGAGACGAAGGGGGCGAGGTCCCCGTAGCCATATGGCAGGTCTGGCAGCGAATACATACCTTTCTTTTCGGCCATGCTTTCATCCTCTCCCCTTCCTGGCACCTCGGACTATTTCCCACTGTCGGCGGCGGGAGGCTATGATATACTCTTGGTTTCCAACCTGCTCCGATGGCAAGGCCTCATCGGGACCGCAGGGAGGCCGGGCGCGGCCAGGACGATTTCCTGAGCGATGATGACGCGCTCGTGTTGGATGCTTCGGAGGCAGCGCGCCGCCTAGGCACCGACGCCCGCCTCGGCCTGGGCGAGGAGGAGGCCTCTCGGAGGCTGGAGCGCTACGGCCCCAACGAGGCCGCGCCGCGCCGGAAACGTAGCGCCGCGGGGACCTTCCTGTCCAAGTTCAAGGACCCCCTGGTCATCATCCTCCTGCTGGCGGGGACGGTCACCCTGTTCACCGGGCAGCCTCTCAGCGCCGCGGTGATCTACACCATCGTCCTGATCAGCACCGGCCTCACCTTCTTCCAGGAGCATCGCTCGGAGCGGGCGTCCGAGGAGCTGTCAAAGAAGGTCAGGACCATGGCCACAGTGGTGCGTGGCGGCGCGAAGAGGGAGGTGCCGCTGAGCGAGCTGGTGCCCGGCGACGTGGTCCATCTGTCCACGGGGGACATCGTGCCCGCGGAGTGCCGGGTGCTGTCCTCTCGGGACCTCTTCGTGAACGAGTCCGCGCTGACCGGCGAGTCGATGGCCGTGGGAAAGAGCGCCGCGCCGCCGGCCAGGGGCAAGCCGGCCGACCGGTCCGACTACCTCTTCATGGGGACCTCCGTGGTCAACGGATCGGCGGTGGCAGCGGTGGTCAGGACCGGCCGGAGCACCCGCTACGCCGAGGTGGCGGAAAAGCTGGTCCAGCGCCGCCCGCCCACCGAGTTCGAGAAGGGCTCCCGCCGCTTCGGGTACCTGATCATGAGGGTCACCTTCGCCCTGGTGGTCGTGGTCTTCATCATCAACGCTGCCAACCAACGGGGCATCGTGGACTCGCTGTTGTTCTCGGTGGCCTTGGCGGTCGGTCTGACCCCCGAGCTGCTGCCCCTCATCCTGACCATCAATCTCACTGAAGGGGCGATGGACATGAGCCGCAAGGGGGTCATCGTGAAGCGCCTGGAGGCGATCCAGAACTACGGCAGCATGGATATCCTGTGCACTGACAAGACCGGGACGCTGACCCAGAACAAGGTAGTCCTGGTCCAGTATGTGGGCGTTCGGGGGGAGCAGCGGAGCGAGCCGGTGCTCCGGCTGTCGTATATCAACAGCTACTTCGAGACGGGACAGAGGAGCCCCCTGGACGGGGCGATAGTGGAGCACGGCGGGGTGGACGTCAGCGGCTACCAGCTGATCGAGGAGGTGCCCTTCGACTTCGAGCGAAAGAGGGTGTCGGTGGTGGTCCGCGGGGGCGGGAAGGCCGTGATGATGACCAAGGGGGCCCCGGAGAGCATGTTCGGGGTGTCGTCATACTACGATCGCAACGGCTCCGCAATGAGGATGGACCCCGAGACGCTGGGCCGCCTCCGGGAGATGTACCGGCGCATGAGCGCGGACGGGCTCAGGGTGCTGGGGGTGGCGTACAAGGACGTGGAGGACCGCCAGGGGTACGGAAGGGCTGACGAGAGGGACCTGGTGTTCGCCGGGTTCGTGGCCTTCCTGGACCCTCCCAAGGAGAGCACCAGGGAAGCGCTCCGGATGCTCAGGGACTCCAACGTGGCGATGAAGGTCATCACCGGCGACAGCGAGCTGGTGACCCGGAAGGTGTGCTCGGAGCTGGGGTTCGAGATCACCGGGGTGGTGCTGGGGAGCGAGCTGGATAAAATGAACGATCCGCAGCTCAAGGAGGCGGTGGAGCGGGCCAATGTGTTCGCCCGGACCGACCCGGTGCAGAAGGTCAGGATAATCACCGCTCTCAAGGCCAACGGCCACGTGGTCGGCTACCTCGGCGACGGGGTCAACGACGCTCCGTCGGTCCGCGCCGCCGATGTGGGCATATCGGTCGATAACGCCGTGGACGTGGCCAAGGAGGCCGCGGACATAATCCTGCTGAAGAACGACCTCCGGGTCCTGAACCAGGGGGTCCTGGACGGCCGGCGGACCTTCGGGAACACCATGAAATACATCCAGATGGGGGTGAGCTCGAACTTCGGCAACATGTTCTCCGCGGCCGGCGCCTCCCTGTTCCTTCCGTTCCTGCCCATGCTGCCACTGCAGATCCTGCTGAACAACCTGCTCTACGATCTGTCCGAGACCGCTATACCCACTGACAACGTGGACCGCGAGTACATCTCCCGGCCCCGGAAGCTGGACGTGCGGTACGTCCGCGACTTCATGGTGTTCTTCGGCCCCATCAGCTCGGCGTTCGATTTCCTTACCTTCTTCGTCCTTCTGTATCTCTTCCACGCCGGCGATGGGCTGTTCCAGACCGCATGGTTCATCGAATCGGTGGTGACGCAGACCCTGGTCATATTCGCGATACGCACCCGGGCCACCCCCTTCTTCCTGAGCCGCCCCAGCCTGCCGGTCGTCCTGAGCTCGCTGGCGGTGGCGGGGTTCGCCGTCCTGATGCCGTTCACCCCGCTGGCCGGCCCCTTCCAGATGGTCCCCCCGCCCCCGGAGTTCTACGCATTCCTGGCAGTAGTGACGGCATCCTATCTCATCGTGGTCGACCTGGTCAAGTCCAGGTTCTATCGCCGCCGCTCCCTCGGAACGGAGAGGTAAAAAAAATGGGCCCCGCCCGAAGGCGGGAAAGCCCCTTACATCTTCTTGTGGCAGAACCACCAGTCGTAGCAGCCGCCCTGTTCCTTGCGCTTCTTGGCGGTCTTCTCGTCGGCGGCGGGGGGAATGATGACCTCGTCCCCGATGATCTCGTTGTTGGGCCAGTTCTCCGGCAGGGCCACGTGGTTCTTCTCATGGAACTGCAGCGCCTTCACGGCCCGGAGGACCTCGTCCACGCTCCTGCCCACCTCCTGTGGGTAGTGGATCATCAGGCGGATGACGCCCTTGTCGTCCACGACGAACACCGAGCGCACGGTGTTGGTCCCCTTGCCGGGATGGATCATGCCCAATTTGGTGGCGAGGGACCCCACCCCGTCGGCGATGATGGGGAACGGCACCTCCACCTTCAGGTTGTCGGCGATCCATTCGGTCCACTTCAGGTGGGATTGCACCTGGTCGATGGACAGGCCGATAAGCTCGCAGTTCATCGCCTTGAACTTGTCCGCCCTCTTGGCGAAGGCCACGAACTCGGTGGTGCACACCGGGGTGAAGTCACCGGGGTGGCTGAACAATACGAACCACTTCCCCGCGTAGTCCTTGGGCAGGCTGGCCTTTCCATGCGTGGTCACGACCTCCACGTCGGGGAACTTGTCCCCCAGCAGAGGCGTCTCGGAGCATACCTTCTCATTGCTCAAAATAATCACCGTATAACAATAATGCGTCTCTAGATAATTAATCGATTCCCGAACCAGTGCGGTGGCGGGGAATGTCCCCGGCGCGCCGCTGTCCGGCGTCCAGAGCGGTGGAACAGGCCGGAGGATGCGGCACTGGGCTGGCAGGAAGGCTCTGATCCCGGACCATTGCATCAGGAAGCACGCTTTTCCTGCGTTTTAGCGCCCCTTCTGCCATCTTTTCCCGTTCCGGTCAATAATGTTGGGTGAAAATAACTAATACTCAATGACTAAAGCTGACTCCGATATCTATGCACGAGCCGCAGATCAAGTACAAGGACGATAGATCGAAAGACTATCGGGTGGTGTACGTGAGCGATATCTTCGGCGGTCATCAGATAGACTACTTCGAGGTGACCATCCGGACCATATCGATCAACGCGTCCCAGTCCGAGACGTCCGGCGAGGCGGTCCTGGACAGGGTGGAGCAGGTGTGCCTGAAGATGAGCCCTCAGCAGGCCAAGATATTCCGGGACTGGCTGGAGGTCCAGCTGGACAACTATGAGAAGAAGTTCGGCAAGATCTCCTTCAACGAGGAGGTCGGCGACGAGGAGAGGGGCATAGTCGCCGATGTCCCTGAGACCGGAGTTACTGACCCAGGGGTCATGTTCAGATGAACGCAGCGCAGCGGACCTCTGTCCTCTTTAACGCCTCCCTGCCCCCGGCAGCAGGACCTTTCTCGTTCAGGCGCAGTACCCGCTCGTACCGGTCGCGCTGATACAGGTGTTGTAAAGAATCGCCTCAAATGTGCCCTGGTCATTTGCTTGTTCTGCACCATCGCATCCATGTGCGAGCTTACGCTCTGTCGGGATAATGGGCAGAACGGTATGGCCGGACCGCGCCAGTGTCACGGGGCGTCGACCGGTCCGGGGTCGATCCCCTCGATCCTCAGGCCGCAGCCGCCGCAGTAGCGGGCCCCGCCGCTGATGGCGCGGGCGCACTGGGGGCACCTTCCGCGGGGCTCAGGGGGCGCATCCGCTCCGTTCATCGGCGCGTTCCCGGCGTCCGCACCCCTCGCGTCCAGCGGGAGGGCGTTCGTCATGACGTGTCCGCAGAACGAGCAGGCGTTCCAGTTCGGCGGGATCAGCTTCCCGCAGTGCGGGCACTCCTTCTTCAGCGGCAACGCGCAGTATGGGCACACCAGATAGTTCTCCTGAACGAACACGCCGCAGCGGGGACATCGTCCCGTCGCCCGTACGGTCTGGGTCCTCCCCTCCGTACCTGGCGGTATGCCATACGCACGCTCCGCCGCTCCCCCTGAAGGTACAGACATGGCTTCCTCACGACCGGGGAACGGAGCGTCCCGGAAATAGATACGGCTTTCGACCGCCTTATCGGATCCCGGACCATCCTCGCCGCCCGGCGCGAGGCTGATGGCGCGCCTTTCCGGCGGTGCAAATGCGCAACGCTCTTATCGCCGAAGAAGCATGGCCGACAGCCCGCCCGGGGCCCGGGGAGCGAGATGTGGTGACCATGGTCAAGGAAAGCTCGTATAAGTGGACGGTCCTGCTGATCGCGTGCATCGGCTCGATGATGGGGCCGCTGGACTCCACCATCGTCAGCGTGTCGCTCCCGACGATATCCCAGAGCCTGGGCATGGACTTCGCCCTGTCCGTGTGGATCCCCACTGCGTACCTGGTCACCCTGGCGAGCCTTCTCCTGACCTTCGGCAGGCTCTCCGACGTCCGCGGCAGGAAGCCCCTGTTCATCGCCGGGTTCGGGGTGTTCGTCCTCGGCTCGTTCCTGTGCAGCTTCGCCCGGTCGGGCGAGGAGCTGATCATCTTCCGCATCGTCCAGGGTTTGGGCGCCGCGGGAATGATGTCCACCGCCACCGCCCTGGTCACAGGAGCGTTCCCCCCGAACGAGAGGGGAAAGGCCCTCGGCATCAACGCCATGTCCGTGTACATCGGCCTTACCTTGGGCCCGCCCCTGGGCGGCATACTGACCCAGGCGTTCGGGTGGCCCTCCATATTCTTGGTCAACGTTCCCATCGGGCTCCTGGTCATGGCCCTGGCGGCGTGGAAGCTCAAGGAACCGGCTGTGGAGAGCAGCGGGAAGGGGTTCGATCTCGCGGGGGCCGTCACCTTCGCGATGGCCCTGGTAACGTTCCTGGTGGCTCTGACCATCGGCGACGACGCCGGCTGGACCTCCGCCACGGTCCTATCGCTCCTGGCCGTCACGGCGGCCTCCCTCGCCGCCTTCATCTTGGCGGAGAGGAGGAAGGGTCCGGATGCCATGCTGCACCTGGACCTGATAACCCGGAACCGCCTGTTCGCGGCGGCCAATATCTCCACCCTGCTGAACTACACCGCCTACTTCGGGGTATCGTTCATCATCGCGTTCTACATGGAGCGCGTGCTGGGCCTGGACCTGTACACCACCGGGCTGGTCCTCCTGTCGATGCCCCTGGTCATGAGCGTCCTGTCCCCCCTGGCCGGCCATCTCTCCGATAAGATCGGCTCCCGCGCCCTGGCGTCCGGCGGCATGCTCATCGTCGCCCTGGGCCTGGCGCTCCTGGCCACCTTGGGGGAGGGCTCCACCACCTTCGAGGTGGTAGTGTACCTAGTCATCACCGGCATCGGGATGGGGCTGTTCTCATCACCCAACACCAGCGCCGTGATGGGTTGCGTAGAACGCTCCCAGCTGGGCGTGGCCTCGGGAACGCTCTCTACCATGCGGACCATAGGGCAATCCCTGAGCCTCGCCGTAATGGGCGCGGTGATGGCCTCGGTCGCCTCCACGGAAGTGGTGTCCGCGCTGTTCTCCGGCGCCATGGACGGCGGCTCGCCGGTCATCATCGACGAGTTCGTGAGGGGCATGAGCTTGGCCTTCCTGGTGTCCGCAGGGATCGCGGTAGCTGCAGCAATAACATCCCTGGCGCGGGGGAAGCCGCAGGCCTGCGAGACGCCCTCGGGGCCGCGCCCGTGAGGCCGCCCCGGGCCATGGCAAGGCTTTTATCTGCGCCGTTTTTACCATTGCTCCATGGCCAACCTGAACGTCGCGGTCATAGGCCCCAACGACTACGCCAAGGACCTTGGCAAGAAGGGAACGGTATCGGACCTCACCTTGTACGACCTGAAGCAGGGCACCGACACCGTCACGTTCATCGAGGCGAGCAAGTACCCTGAGCGCCTGGCCCCGCTGTTCTTCGCCGTTTCCATGGCCGATCGCGCCCTGGTCATCGTGGAGGCGATCAACGCTCAGCTGGGCGAGTCCATGGTCATGCTCCACGCCGCCGGGATCGGCAAAGGGTACATCATCCTGCGCAACTACCTGGCGCCGGAGCAGCTGGCGCCCCTGACCAAGGGGACCGTGCTGGAGAATTATAGGTTCATCGAGGATGACAAGACGGCCATCCGCGAGATGCTCCTACAGGAGGCCAGAGACCAGCAGAGGCCCTCGGAGGGCCTCGGGGCGGTGCCCATAGACCACTTCTTCAACGTCAAGGGCGTCGGAACCGTCATCTTGGGCTATGTTCCGTACGGCACCATCAGGAAGCACGACGACCTCAAGGCCCTGCCGACCGGCAAGGTCGCCCAGGTTAGGTCGATACAGAAGCACGACGACGATTTCGACGAAGCGGTCACCGGGGACAGGGTCGGACTGGCCCTCAAGAACATCGACGTGGAGGACCTGGACCGGGGCTACGTGCTCACCAAGGACGACAAGATAAAGAGCGATGCCTCCGTCACCGCGACGGCCGACCTGGTCAGCTTCTGGAAGATCCCCATGAAGGAGGGCATGGTCCTGCACCTGGGTCACTGGATGCAATTCATCCCCGCGCGGGTGGAGGCGGTCAAGGACAGCGGGGACCCCCGGAGGCCCACGCTCACCCTCGCCCTGGAGAAGCCAGTGGTGCACCCCGCCGGATCGAGGGCGGTGCTGATGCACCTCGACGGCGGCAAGCTTCGCGTGGCTGGATCGATCTCGCTGCCGTGAGCTTGCGAGCCACGCAAGCGTTAATAGCGCGGGCAACGGTATAGGCACCATTAGAGGCGGGCTCCTTGAACTTTGACGAGTACAAAGTGGACCTGAACGCCAAGTGCGTGTGCGGCTGCATGGACGGGAAGAGGATCCACAACATCTACCGGTTCCCCAACGACTATGGTGCGTCGGTGATCTCCAGCCCCAAGGGGCTCAAGGGTGCCAAGCCGGGGTTCCGGATCTACGTTCTGCGGTTCGAATCGCCGGCGCCGGAGCACATTTACTCCATAATGAAGAACACTCTCATTACAACCGACTTCCTAGAATGCGCCGATTGGGACGAGGTGGACGTGGCGCTCCATGATGTCTACGCGCTGCCGCCCGCTAGGTTCATTACTCTCGGGTAGCCCCGCCGTGCTCCCCCTCTTTCCGCATGAACACCTGTCCGGCAAGGTCCTGGGTGAAGCCCCACTTCTTATAGAGGTCGATGACGTCGTCACGGCAGTACAGCTCGAAGTGCTTCACTCCCCTCAGCTCAGGGTGGGCGAGAACGCTCTCCAGGAGAGTGCGGGCCAACCCCTCCCCGCGACGGTCGGGGCGTACCATCACATCGAATATGAGGGCCTTGTAGACCGTGTCCGTGAGCACTCTGGCGAAGCCGACCAGGCGCTCGTCCCCGCTGTCCACCAGGGCGAAGATCATGTCGGTGCGCTCCAGCATCCTCCGGACGTCCTCCTGCGTTCGGTCCCTGGCCCAGTAGGTGGACCGGTACATCTCCATGAGGTCATCGAACTGGCCCTCGGTCATGGCGTGCCGGAGATCTATGGTCATGTCTACGATGTTGACGAAGGAGGCGGTAGAAATATCTTCCCCGGGCCAGCGTGCAAGTATCATATATGCGTTGGCTCGCAACCCTCCCTAGAGGGATATGGATGAACCTGGAAGAACGGATCGTAGCGGAGCACAACGAGTACAGGAAGATGCTCGAGAAGCTTACCCAGACCGGCATCGAGGACGCCGACCTCAGGATGGAGGTGTACGCGGACCTCTCCATGAGGGTGGAGGCGCACGAGCGCGCCGAGGCCCAGACCCTCCACGCGGCCATCATGAAGGAGGAGGACGTCCGGATCCGGGAGATCGCCATGGAGTCCCTGGAGCAGGAGCGCATCATCAGGCTCCTCCTGGTGGAGCTGCGGAAGATCGGCGTGGACGACGAGCTGTGGATGCCCAAGCTTCGCGTCCTCAAGTCGATCATCGAGAACCACTTCATGGTCGAGGAGGGCTTGGTGATCCCGGCGGCGAAGGACCTGCTGGACAAGCAGACCATGGACCGCTTGAGCGACGAGTACGAGGGCCGGGTGAAGGAAGGGCTGATGAAGATGTCCTCGGGCCCGTCCATTATATGAACTGGTTCCGGCCGTCAGCGGAGGGCCGGAGCGCCCCCTTCTTTTTCTCTTTCGGGGCCCCCTGGGTCATGTATATAAACCCCCTATGCATGGGAAACTCGTGGCCGGAAGATTCTGTGACAATTGCCAGAGCCTCCTGTCCCCTGGCTCGGAGCGCTGCCCCAAGTGCGGGCGTCCCTCTGGAGGGGTCAGGGCACCAGCCTCCAAGCCCCGTGGAGCGGCCGAGGACGTTCCCAGGCCGTGGGAGGGCACTCCCGTGGACCGGGGCGGCCATCCGCTGTTCCCGTACCGGCCCCGCCCCTCCCAGCTGGAGGTCGTGGAAGCCATAGGGGCCTCGCTGGCGGAGGGGAAGCACCTGGTCATGGAATCGGGGACCGGCACCGGGAAGACCATATGCTCGCTGGTGGGCGCGCTGGAGCACGCCCGGGAGCACAAGAAGAAGGTGCTGTACCTCACCAGGACGATCTCGCAGAGCGACCAGGTGATGAAAGAGCTGCGCTCCATCTCCCGCCGGACCAAGGTGACGGGGATCCCGCTCCTGGGCCGCCGGAAGTCCTGCCTGCTGCTGCGGACCCTGGAGGAGTACGAGGATGTCCCCCCGCACGCTCTTTCAAAGATATGCGAGGAGAGGAAGCAGAGGACCATGGCCCGGCAGAAGGGCGGCTGCCCCTTCTTCGCCGACTACTTGGCCATCGGGGAGATGAGCTTCGCCCATCATTGCATGAGCGAACTGCCCACCGCCGACGAGTTCGACCGCTACTGCCAGAAGCAGGGGGCGTGCCCATATGAGGCCAGGAAGGCCATCCTCCCCCTGGTCGACGTCATCGTGGTGCCGTACGTGCACCTGCTATCCAAGGAGATACGCTCGGCGCTGTTCGACCGGCTGAAGCTGACCCCGGACGATTTCGTGCTCATCGTGGACGAGGCCCATAACCTCATCGACGCCGCCCGCGACCAGGAGAGCTTTACCATTACCATGCATGACGTGGAGGCGGCAGAGCTGGAGGCCAGGGACCACGCCAACCCCCGGGTGATGACCGGAGTGGACCTGGGCTCGCTGTGCGCTACGCTGCGCTCGATCATCGATGACGCGGCCAGGGAGCAGGTGCCCCCCGACTCGTCGGAGGCCCGCCTAGGGAGGAGGTTCCTGGAGGGGCGGCTGAGGGGGGCGCTCGGCCTCAGCGAGGAGGAGCTGCGCAGCCTGTGCGCGAACCTTATGGACATGGGGGACAAGTTCGTGGAGGAGCGCATGGAAAGGGGCAAGGAGCCCGTTTCCGCCACGCTCCGCCTGGGGACGCTGCTGGAGAGCTGGATCTCCGCCGACGACTCCCGGTTCGTCAAGCTGATCTCCGTCGACAGCAACGGCAAGCTGGTGGCGAACTGCGTGGAGCCGGAGGAGACCACCGCGTTCCTGTCCCAGGTCAAGGGGGCGGTGCACATGTCCGGGACGCTCCACCCGCTGAGGCAGTACGCTGATGTCCTGGGCCTTCCGCCCGGCAGCGAGCTGCGCTCGTTCCCGTCGCCGTTCCCGCCAGGGAACCGCCTGGTGGTATACCCGGAGGACGTGAGCGCGGGGCAGAGGGAAATGCGCATGGACCCCTCCATGAAGGGGAGGATCGCCGGGCACATCATCGACCTGTGCAACGCCACCGACCGCAACACCATGGTGTTCTTCCGCTCCTACGAGATGCTGAGGTCCATGCGCGGCGGCATCGAGGAGAAGGTGGACCGCCAGCTGTACTGGGAGGAGTCCGGCTCGTCGAGGAGGCTGGCGTCCAACATCCAGGCGTTCAAGAAGGAGAAGGACGGTGTGTTCTTCACCGTCATGGGCGGCAAGGTCGCGGAGGGGCTCGATTTCCCGGGCCAGGAGCTGGACATCGCCATCGTGGTCGGGATACCATATCCTCCCCCGTCCCTGATGCTGGACGAGCTGAAGGTCCGCTACGATAAGAAGTATGGGTCGGGGAAGGGGTGGGAGTATACCAGCGCCGCCCCGGCGGTGCGTAAGGTCCAGCAGGCCATCGGCCGCCTGATCCGCACGGAGACGGACAGGGGGGCGGCGGTCATACTGGACAATCGCGTATCCCGCTACCGCGAGCAGCTGGGGGCCCGCCCCACCAAGGACCCCGTGAAGGACGTGGTCGGCTTCCTCGGATGGAGCAAGCGGTTCTGACCCCTCTCACTTTATCCGGACGATGGCCGAGGCCCTCCCCTTTTCCACGGACCTGTCTCCGTCGTTGAACCCCTCGGAGATGTGGGAGCCGTCGCAGAACGGCTTGTTTTCCGACGCGCCGCACCGGCACAGGGTCTGGCGGTTCCTGGCCTCGTACTGCCCCCCGCCGCTCGACTCGACGGGAATGCCGCCCTTGACCCATATCGGCCCGCTGACCCCCTCCAAGGGGTACTCGATCAGGCTCACCGATGGCTGGTGCTCCGGCTCGATCGCTTTGCCGGTTCCCTTGTCCCACGCCACCAGGCGCCCGGAGGGGCAGCTGCAGGCCAGGTCCACGGCCTCCCTGACCTCCTGATCGGTGCTGGCCCTCTGAGCGAGGTCCCAGGCGTCGCCGTTACCCTTCCCGTGGCAGTACCTTGCCACCGCACAGAGGTCATCCCGGTCGGTCAGCCTCACCCGGGGGCCTTCCAGCGTCTCGCAGCTGTCCGCGTAGCTCTTGCGATCGGCCGTCTCGGTCCCGTCAAAGTCCACCATGTGGTGGGTCTCGTCGCAGAACGGTTTATTGCCCGACTGCCCGCACCGGCACAGCCGGTACTCCTCGCCTTGTTCCGGATACTTTTCGCCGGCCTTCCACCCCACCGACGAACCGGTGTCGTCGCTCTCGGTGATCTGCTTGTCCAGGGGCACGTCGCCCGAGACCACGTAGGGGCCGTTCCTCATTATCTTGATCCGTTGCGCAACTCTGTCGATGATGCCGCGTGCCATGCTATCGCTCCCTCGCGCACGGTCCTCGGCCGTATGGGGTTCTCGCCCCAGCGGCCGCTCCCCATGCCCATGCAACGCCGTAACGTTGGTCGCTCTCGTGGTGGGGTGCGCAATGAATATAAATGCTTGTCCGGACCCCCTGGAGGTCCGGGACGTTGGGAAAAAGGCGAAAGACGGCCCTCTCGGCCCGGTCACCGCGGCATCACTTCAGGACCGAGCGGACCAGACGGTCGGTTCGCCTGATGGCGTCGTGCGCCAGGCCGGTCGCGCCGTTCACTATGTCCGGGGCCAGGCCGTATGTCTCTAAAGCCTTCTTCTGGCAGAAATGGGTGCAGCGCCCGCAGCCGCGGCACAACTCCTGGTCCACCCTGGCCTTCCTGTCCGCGATGGATATGGCGCCGACGAGGCAATAGTTCTTCCTGACGCAGGCGCCGCAGCCGGTGCAGCGGTCCTCCCGCACCCTGATATGCACGCCGGGGACCTTTGCGAACTTCATCACCAGGTCCTTGGTCACCTGGGGCGCTGTTCTCCTTACGAAGCAAAATGGGCAGAAATGATCATCCATCCGTGTTTCCCTCGATCAGTGGCGGCCGCGGTCCCGGGCGCACCGCCCCGGTCCGTGGTATCCAGTCGAGGAGCCACCACGTACTTAGAGTTCACGGTGGAACGTTCATTCGTTCGAAAGACAGATATTTCATTCGTTTCTCGTTAGCCAGAGCGGATGCCGCTAGACACATTCCTGACTCCGTTTTCACTTGGCTAGAATAAGTTAAATAGCCCCTCGGACTTCTCAACATCAGATGACCGTCCATATGTTCCCTGGACAGGGTTTCGATTCCAACGTTTTCCTGCTCACAGGGGACGAGCCCATTCTGGTGGACGCGGGCACCGGGGCATATGCCGAAAGGACCCTCCGGGCCATCACCAAGGCGCTGGGGAAGGACAGGGTCTCCCATCTCGTCCTCACTCACCGCCATTTCGATCATGTGGGGGGCGCTGCCGCGCTCTCCGCCGCGCTGGGGGCCAAGGTGCTCATTCACGAGCTTGACGCGCCCCCGGTCAGAGAGGGCTCGGCCAGGGGGACCGAGGCCATCATGTTCGGGGAAAGCTTGGCGCCCCTGGACGTGGAGGAGCTTCGGGGAGGGGAAGTACTTTCCACCGGGGAGCATGAGCTGCAGGTGATACACACCCCCGGCCATACTGCCGGAGGCATATCCCTTTTCGATGCCAGATCGAAGGCCCTGCTGAGCGGGGACACCGTCTTCGCCGGCGGAGTGGGCCGATGGGACCTGAGCACGGGGAACCATGGCGACCTGGTCGCCTCGGTGAAGAAGCTCCAGGCACTGGGAGCGGTGGACCTCTACCCGGGGCACGGCCCCTCCGCCCGGGGGAACGCGGGGGAGCAGATCGTGGAAGCGCTGAGATATCTAGGGGAATACTGATGGAGATAGTCAAGGTAGTGGAGAAGGGTGGGGTCGTCACGATCCCCGAGGAGCAGATGGAGCGTATAGTATCGGAGCTCGCCGCTGGGAGGCTTATTGTCTATCCGACCGAGACGGTGTACGGGCTGGGGTGCGACCCGTTCGACGAGACGGCGGTGAAGCGCGTATACATGGCCAAGAGGCGCCCGTTTGACATGGCCATGTCCATAGCGGTGAAGGACGTCAGGATGATGGAGGAGCTTGCCGTCCTCGATGACCGGGCCAGGAGCCTGGTCAAGAAGTTCATGCCCGGGCCCATAACCCTCATCGTCGCCAAGAGGCCGGCGGTGCCGGACATACTGACATCGTCGACCAACGAGATCGGGATTCGGATACCGGACAACCCCGTCGCGCTGAAGATCATCGAAGAGTTCGGGCCGATAGTGTCCACGTCGGCGAACATCCACTCTCACAAGAACCCCCTGACCTGCCAGGACGCTATCGGCGACCTCGGCCCCGCGGTCAGCGTGTACGTCGACGGCGGCCCCGCCCGGTTCGGAAAGCCGTCCACCATAGTCCAGCTCAACGAGGGCGAGATGGCCCTCATTCGTCCCGGGGCCATTCCGGCGGAAACGATCGAGGCGGCTTTGAATGAATGACGAGGTCCTCGAGAAGGTGAAGAGGGCCGGCGCCATTGCTAGTGAAGCGCGCTTGCTCGGTGCAGGCATGGTCGGGGAGGGCGTCAGCCTGCTGAGCGTGGCCGAGGAGGTGGAAGCCCTCATCGAGAAGAGGGGGGCGAAGCCGGCATTCCCGACCAATATCAGCATCAACGAGGTCGCCGCGCACTACTCGCCGAGCACCAATGACGAGCTGAAGTTCAGCCGGGGCGACCTGGTGAAGGTGGATGTCGGAGCGCACGTGGATGGCTATATCGGGGATACAGCGCAAACGGTGGAGGTGGGCACGAGGAACTGGGGCCCCCTGATCGACGCGTCCGCGAAAGGGCTGGGGATGGCCATCGAGATCGTCAGCGAGGGCGTTCCGATCGGCGCTCTGGGTGGCGCCATAGAGCGTGGCGTCAAGAGCAACGGCTACCTGCCGGTGACGAACCTCACCGGGCACAGCATGCAGCAGTACAACCTGCACGCAGGCATTTCCGTCGCCAACTACGACGACGGCAATCTCACCAGGGTCGGGAAGGACATGATCCTCGCCATCGAGCCGTTCTCCACCAACGGCGCCGGCGAGGTGCGCAACTCCAAGCACGGCAATATCTACCGCATCATGCGGGACCGGGAGCTCCGGGACGAGAAGGCCGCTGAGCATTTCCGCCTGTTGAAGGAGAACTTCGGCACGCTGCCGTTCTGCGAGCGCTGGTGCACCAAGCTCGATTCCAAGGCGCCCATTCACCTGAAGACGCTGGTCCGGCACGGCCTGCTGTTCGCGTACCCCATGCTCTCTGAGGTCAGGGGAGGCATGGTGGCGCAGACCGAGCATACCGTGGCGGTCTCCAACGGCAAAGCGACAGTGACGACGCTATGAGACATGAAATCAAGTAGCGGACGTTGAGGGGGAGAGGTGCCACCTCTAAAGAATCTGTGGGTGGTTCGAATCTGGAGGAAATGGCGAGGTCGTTCTGCACCCCTCCCGTGCCTGCTTGCACAGGCGGACGTAAATGGAATTATGAATATAAAATACTTCGCCAACCATAATATACTATGAATAAAACGTCTGGATGTATTCTCCGTGTAGATTCCGGTCCACAAACGGTATAAATCTGGGCTAAGCAAGGTTTAATATGTGCATGGTATTTACGAAAGTCCATCACCGCGAGGGTAGCCAAGCCAGGTCAATGATGACTCACACTCATCGGCCAAAGGCGACAGACTCAAGATCTGTTCCTGAAGAGGTCCGCCGGTTCAAATCCGGCCCCTCGCACTTTGGATTCTAAAATTTCTAAAAAAATATTAAAAAATCTTACAGCGGGATTTTTTTTCGAATGTGCATCTGTTGCCGCATCCCAATCTACCTCATTACTTCAGGCATGCGCACACTCGACTCAGCACCTCGTCCCTCTTGGCGAAGCAGAACCTGACCAGGTTCTCCCCTCCTCCGTTCGAGTAGAACGCCGATCCCGGCACCGATGCCACATTCTTCTCCTTCAGTATACGCAGCGCCTTCTCTTTGCTCGTTCTACCGGGCACGTTGGTCACGTCCGCCAGGATGTAATACGCCCCCCGAGGCACGTACGGCTCCATGCCCGCGCTACGGAGGGAAGAGATCATCTCGTCCCTCTTATATTGGTACGTTCTGGCGATGTTCTCGTAGTAGCTCGGCGGCAGCCTCATGATGCCCTCGGCCACGCCGACCTGCAACGGTGCCGGTGCGCACACGTACACCAAGTCGTTCATGTACCCGATCATCTGCGCCCAGCGCTCGCCGCACACGCAGTAGCCAAGCCTCCACCCGGTGATGGAGAACGTCTTGGAGTAACCGGAGATGACGATGGTCCTCTCCCTCAACAACGGTATCGACCACGGGCTGACGTGCTCCAGGCCGTCGTAGACGAAGTACTCATAGATCTCATCGGAGAACAGGAAGATGTCCGCTGCTTCGCATATGGAACCGAGCTCCTCCAGCTCTTTCCTGGTGAACACTTTGCCTGACGGGTTGCCGGGCGTGTTGATGATCATCGCCTTGGTCCTTGGGGTGATCACGGACCTAACCTCATCCATGTCGATGGTCCACTCGGGCGTCTTCATGCTAACGTATCTCGGAACAGCACCGACGGCCAGCAGCGTGTTCACATGGTACTGGTAGAACGGCTCGAACACAATGACCTCATCGCCGGGGTTCAGCAACGCGAGGCAGGCCGAATAGAACGCTCCGGTCGCGCCGGCGGAGACGACGACGTTCTTCTCCGGGTCGATGTCCGCGTGGTTGAAGGTCTTGAACTTGTGCGCGATCGCTTTTCTTATGATGGGCAGCCCGTCGTACCTGGTGTACTGGTTCGTTCCCTGCTTCATCGCCTCGTACGCGGATTCGATGACCACTTGGGGCACATCAAGATCGCACACGCCCTGCGCGAGATTGATCCCCCCGACCCTGTTGCATTCCAGGGTCATGTTCCTGATCTCCGACTGAACGACGAGGCGGGACCTGTCGCTGTATCCTAGTTTCACGCCCATCGATGGTGGAACGGCCATGCCGCGATTAATGGTTTCTCTACTGAGGCCCCACCCATCCCTTCTTGACCCGGATCTCATAGTTATGGCTCCAGGTCTTTTCATTGGTCCTGATGGTCCTCGCGAACCCCCTCCTCCAGGCCTCATGCTCCTCGACCTGCTCTGAATAGGATCAGCTTTTCCTTGATCGCTCCCGCCTGTCGCGGCCCATGTCCTGCGAGCGCTTGACCGCCTCGTTCATGCCTCCGGCCCGCGGTTCAGCAAATGGCCGACGCCTCCGACCGCGAACGCTCCCGATTCCCTCAGGAAGCCATTCATGTAGCCCAGCAACAGCTTCTCACACCCCCGCCGGCGGTCATGATTAAGAAGCCATCTTTGCCGGCGAGGTACTGCTCATGCTCCACGTTGACGCTGCGGCCCAGTACTGTCTTCAGCTGGGCGGTGACATGGGACATGTAGTTCGGACCGCTCAATAAGATGCCGTTCGCGGCTAGCATCTTCTTCAGCAGGGTGGAGGTAATCGTCCTTGATATTGCACTTGCCGCTCCGGCGGCAGTACTGGCACCGGTGCTGTACCTGGTGTTCATCTTGGTGATGTCAACGAGTTTGGCCTCCGTGCCTGCTTTGCGCGACCCCTCCAACGCCGCGTTCAGCAGCCGGAGGGTGTTGCTGTTCTTGCCCCGGGGGCTTGACTGTATGCCTATGCCTTCATGCTTGCCCACCCCCCGACAGGATATGCCATCCCGCCCAATATGGCTACACGATAAAGATCGACGCCGCATCTGCGTCCTGCTCTAGGCCGCCGTTCACTAGCCAAGGTTCGTAGCGTCATACCGGCAATCTCGCTCTCCAGGTTGTGTTGTTGATATGATTAGCCACTGGGTGTGGACAAGGCGCTCCAGAATGGCGAGCTACTCTATCGAGGGCACCCCAATTCAAACCTGCCCTTTGCACCACGCCAATGAGGTGAATGCTGCAGCGCCTCAGGATGCGCCGACAAAACACTGGCTAAAAAATGAAGAGGGGCACCAAGGATATCGCCATAGGTCCATGCATCCCTGGTGCGTTGCGTCAACCCTATCTCATCCAATAGTCGATTCCTGCCATGCCCATGGCGATCATGTTCTCGTCGCTGCAGTCCCTGGGACTTTCACACCCAGGCGCAAGGATGAACCCGCCCTCTTGGCCCGCATCATCTATGCATTTGAACGCAGTGTCCCTTATGGTCTGGGGGGTACCTTGCCACAAGACCCTCACGGGATCGATATTGCCCATAATGGCCATCTTTTTCCCGATGTTCTTCCTGGCAATTGCCAGGTTGACCTTGGAATCGCAACTGAAACATTCAACGCCGGCATCCGGCAATAGCTGCATTGTTTCCGAAGATTCTCCACACATGTGGACGAATATGGGTACCTTGGTTTCCTTCTTCACATTGGTGCAGACACGCTTGGTCCCTTTCAGTGCGAATTCACGGTACATGTCGGTCGATATCATGTCCTCCGAGGCTGTTGGGTCTGACATCCACAGAGCGGTAGCGCCGGCATCAATGCACCTCATCTGTATTCTTTCGCAGAACTCTGCAGTTTTGGCCACGAGCTTCTTGATAAGGTCTGGATCGAGATTTATGTCCATCATGATGTTCTCCGCACCCCGTATGTAGGCGGCGGTGGTGAACGGGCCCCAGGACATGCCGAGAACATGAAAATCCTCATCCATGGTGTCGGAGACCATCCGTATGTTCTCCACAAACCCCTTTGTGAAATAGGGGCATTCTTTCGGGTTGAACGGATCATACAGTTCGAGCCGATCCACATCCTCGGGTTCGTTGATAAGCGATGATACGGCCCGACCGTAGTTGTCGTCTGGCTGTTTAATGTTCAGCCCGATATCGATCAACTGCCCATTGGTATCCAGGGCTGGCTTGACGAAATCCGAGTGAGTGAGCTTGGCAAATCTCAGAGCCAGCTTTGCCGATAGGGTCGCATTTGTGCGCGCGTCCTTGAACTGATATCCGCCGCTATGGACTGCGGTGATGTTGGAAAAGTTCTGTACTGGCGTCCGATACGGCTTCTCGAAGTTCAAGGCCATCTCAACTTGTGCTCTGTGCCCGAGATCGTGCTTACGTGCAACTGTCTGATGTCCTGTGTATGCTTGTTTTTCTGATTCGTGTATCATTGACCTAATCACCTTTTTCTCTACGCTCTGTTCGTTCAATGGTGGACCACATGGTTGGGGTATGTCCCCCTCTCCCTAGGGGCGGGGGTCGGATTATCGGACCCAACCTCAGTCATTCGGCGAGGTAGGCGAGTCCTGCTTTGGTCTAGGCTCCGCGTGGACCACGGGCCCGATGGGCAGGATGACCTTTCCATACACCTCGTTCAGCACTTCTGCCAGGCCAGCGTAGAGTGCCGAGCATCCGAGGAGCACGCCAACCACTGCGGCAATGTCGCCAAGCACCTCTATGCCGGTGAGGTCGTTCAAAGCCAGCAGGGCGAAACCGATCGTACCAAGTCCAAACACAAGCTGCAAGGCCTTTGCGATCCTGAGAGTGCCCACGAACATGGCGAAGGTGAACACCGTCCACAAAGCCATGAACCAGCCTACCGCCGCAGCGTCGGGAGCGGCGAGCCCAAATGCTGGGAGCATTAACATGAAACAGAATGAGAGCCAGAATGCTCCGTAAGAGGCGAAGGCGACAGTTCCGAAGGTGTTGCCATGTTTCCACTCCAAAGCTCCCACGAGAAGCTGAACGATCCCGCCATAGAACATGCCCATAGCGAGGATCATGGTGTTCATGCCGTACAGCCCGTTGTTGTGAAGCATCAGGGCCAGGGTCGTAAGACCAAAGGCGCAAAGGCCGAGAGCTCCAGCATTTCCTAATTTCTCAGATGACAATTCATCAACCTTCCGATTGAAGGCCTATCGGTGCATGGCTACAATTTTAAAACGACGAACATCTTCGATAGAGTCTTATTATAACTATCGTCGTACATGTCGGCCGAGTAGTCTGGCAAAATGCCAGATGATCTAATTTAGATTCATATATGAATCAAAAGCCGATATCACAGTTATGTGGTCGGTATTTTCATAGCAACGAAAAGTCAGGGTACTGTCATCGTCAACGAACTATTTCAGGCCGGGGCCGAAGGCTGGACATCTTGACACGGCATGTCTAGGATTATCAATGTCATGGATCGAATTGCTTTTGTGATCTGCATCGCTCGAGGCCGCATACATGTCTATCGTTGATTTGCCTCAGAGTTGGTCAGATGGTCGGAAATGATCTTTCGTTCCGCTCTTCTGAGCGTGATGTTGAGGGTCGATTTGGATATCCCCATCTTGTTGGCCAGATCTTCCAGGGTGATCTGGCTCGGTATATTGTAATAGCCAGATTCAAAGGCTATCCTCAGGTCCTTTTCCTGCCGGTATGTGAGGCCTCCCCAAGTCCTTTTTTCATAGACACTTACGACGCGCACGTCGAACCCCGCACCTTTTGCCGAGCTCAGAAATAAGTTGATCGAGTCTACGTCGGTCCCGATCAGATGAAATACCACATCGTTGTCGTCCGATTTGATGGCCAATTCTAAAAAGCAGCCCGAGTCGTTGATAATGTGGCTCAACTCGCAATTATTGTTGACGACCAATGCAGAATAAACCCCATTGCCTGTTCTAGCAACCTCGATCTTCATGTCATCGGCTGCAACATCCCAGGGATTCAGAAGGAGTTCGTCCAATAATTCGGGTTCACCTTCGAACCTTAACAGGCTGTGACCGCAATGGGGGCCCAACGGGGCGCATCGTAGGATCTTTACGGATACGTTGTTCTTTTCAAGGAACGGAAGGCAGTTTATGCATGTACGGCAAAAATCGGGGATTTTAATTCTAAAGGTGGCCGATCGCATAAATCTACGGATAAAGCTCCATATACCTATTTAAACAAGGAGACCAAATGGAACTCGAGCGTCCCCCATCGCCATATGGATCTTCTTGCCTTTTGTGTCCGGAAGGATTCGGAGAACGATTAGGACTTGCAGCTAGGTCGAAACAGCTCATTTGCGCCCTGGAGCAACATCGGATGTTAAAAATCTAACATCGATTATATTTCGTAATCCTAAGGAAAGATAAATAATCTTACTGTCCCCTGTGCGAACCGATGAAAAAGTGCGTGGCAATTCTGGCCCCATCCGAAGGCTGGGAACCGATATGTCGCCCATATGCCGATAAGGCCGAATTCGTCTTTGTGCCCCTGTTCGTATCTTTGCCGATCGACAACTCCGTTTTTTCCAATTTCATTATGGACCTATCGCTGGCCAAATACGATTGTGTGGTATTGACTTGTCCTACAGCGGTAAGGCATTCCATCAACATGGCCATCGAACGTGGACTGCTCAACAGGTTCTTAACGTCGATGAGCAAGGTCGAGGTCATCGTGATAGGCGACCGGTCAGCAGAGACGGCAAAATGGAACGGACTGAAAGTTCCATCTGTATCTTCAGAAGCATCTACCAGTTCCCTCATCGAGCACATAAACGCGCTGCCGCATAGAGGCAGCATCGCCTTGCTCCGCTCTGACAGGGGCTCACGCCTCCTTCCATCGTCCCTGATCGAGGCGGGGTGGAATGTGACAGAGGTGCCGGTGTACTCCCTACAGCTAAAGAGGTCTGAAGACATGGAGGTGCTTCTGGACCGGTTGGAAGACAACGAGGTCAGCACGTTGGCGTTTGCAACTCCGAGTCATGCCGATGCTTTTTTCTTCCATTTGAAAGAGCGTTTTGAAGGCGCGGATGCAAATGATGTCTTAGATGGGGTTACCATCGCTGTCTTAAGCAACGACACCAAGGACAAGCTTGAGGAATATGGCCTCAAGGTCGACATCATGCCGAAAAGAGCAACCGCAGAGCTGATGGTCAAGGACATAGTGAGCGATCTTTAGCTTGCTCGGGCTTTCCCCTTCATCGGCGGTATGCTGATCGTTGGTATCTCTTTCTGGGGGGATTTATAGTCTAGTCGGGCGGGGTTAGGTTATACAGACCCCTGTCCTGGACTATCCTCATTCACCAGTCAAAAGGCTCGTAGCAGACCGATGCCCCGCTCTCCAGATCATTGGTGATATGAGGTCGGCCGCTTTGACATGGTGGGGCGCTCCAGGAACGCGTCGAAATACTGTATCGGATAGAACCTTATTGCCATCATGATGTCATAGGAAAGGTCCCAGGGATGGATGTTCTCCATCACCTGAAGGTTCCTTAGGACGTCGACTCCCTCATGTTAAGCAGACCTCCTTGGCCCTCTGGACGACCTTGACAATGCCTTCCTCGAACTTCAGCAACAAGTGTTGAGATTCATCCCGCGTCGCCCTCTTTCGCACGTCATTCTCGCCTTTCTAGCATTATAGCGGTGTCGGCGACCTCCTGACCGTTCACCACGAGGGCGATGCGATGCTCACCGGGATAGTGGCGCCGCACGGTCAGGTCGGACCAGTCGTGGGTCCTTTCGCCGGCGATGCGCCCGCCTCCCTGCACCGTCCTGTCGGACAGAAGGAACAGCTTGCGCGATGTTCGTCCGCTCGCCTTTACGAAATAGATCCCATATTCCACGCGAGCTCGGAGAGGCTTCCCCTCTCGTGCATCGAGCTCGTAGCGCAACTCGCACGAATCTCCGATCGCCAGGGTCGACGGCGATGCGATCAGCGAGGCCGATGAGACCAGTGGCGCACCGCACGACTCGTACCCGAACAGCTCCAGGGCTTTCGGCTCAGCCTTGCGGACCAGGGTCCGGCAGCCCCGCCTCAGGATCCAATCGGTCCTCTCGCTGGCCCCCTTCCAGCGTTCCGCGAGCTCCAGGACCACCTCGGGGTGGTCCTTGGCAATGTCGTTCAGGTTGTTGGACACGCTCCGGCGCACGTACGGGGAAGGGTCGTCTTTCAGCCTCTCCAGCACCGCCAGCACCGGGGTGGGGTCGCGCTTGAACATCGGCAGCGATTCTCCCCACGGCAGGCGGGGGCGGCATCCCTCGCTGGCGAGCCGGCGCACGTTCTCATCCTCGTGCCTGGTCCAGGCCATCATCTGCACCATCGCCCTTTCTGGGTCATCGATGATGAACGCCCTGACAGCGAACTCCGACGACGAGCGCCGGGTGAACCGCTCCAGCGCCTTCATAGATCGATCCCACTCCCCGCGCCCGTGCACCGCCACGAAGTCGGGGAAGAACAGATAGGGGAAGCCGACGCAATCCTCGTCGACGGCGTACAGCACTCCCAGCGCGTCCTCGTACCGCGGCGGGAGGTACTTCCCCAGCGCCTCGGCGATCCGCCGGGTGCGGGCCTTGAGCTCGAGACCGCCCCACTCCCCAGAGGTCACTGCGGCCACGAAGGCGTCGGCATCGAACCCGCCGTACGCGGAGCGCACTCTCTCCCCGAAGCCGCGGAGGAACGCCTCATCGTACATCGCTTTCCAGGGTTCCGCCATATCTGCCCATCACCTAAACTCGTGCCGCCAAGACCGTCGCGGGTCCGTGAGCAGTTCCGATCTCAACTTTCCTCTTGCGGTTGGACGCCCCTCTTCTTCCCGTACCTCTTGTACAGGAAGTAGCCCGCCAGCCCGAGGCCCGCCGCCGCGAGTATGTAGTAGTCCAGGCCGTCCAGGCCGCCCCAGAACTCCACCCAGTATTCGCCGAGGAAGTACCCGGTCAGGGTGAGCACGGTGTTCCAGATGCAAGCGCCGGTGAATGTGGCGACCATGAACTTCTTCAGGTTCATGTTGGCCAAACCTGCAGGGAAGGAGATGATGGACCTTATCCCGGGGATGGAGTGCCCGATCAGCACCCCCCAGTAACCATACCTCTCGAACCACCGGTCCGCCTTGCCCAGGGTCTCGTGGCTGACCCCGAAGTACTTGCCGTAGCGCAGCACCGCGGTCCGGCCGATGACCTTCGCCAGGGCGTAGGCTACCGTCGAACCGGCCGTCGCCCCCACCGAAGCCACCAGAACGACCAGGATCAAGTTAAGCTGGCCGGTGGAAGCCAGGTAGCCGGCGAACGGTACGATGGCCTCGCTGGGTATGGGAGTGAATATCCCCTCCACGAACATGGAGAGGAATATGCCGAGGTACCCGGTGGTCTCGATGAGGGATATGACCCATTGGTTGATCGTGTCGATGATGTTCAAATGTCCTTCTCCCCGAGCTTGATGACTATACACGTTCCTTGTTCAAAAAACCTGGTGATGCCCAAGGCGCGAACGGCATCACCGGTCGACGTGCTTCTGGAGGAACCTGACGGTCTTCTCCACCTTCATACCCTCGACGATCTTATCAACGGAGCTCTTGCCGATGAAATACGACGCGCCGAACCCGGCTAGTATGCCGGAGATGAGGTTGGTGGTGATGTCGTTGACGGTGTCGCCGAACCCGTATTGCATGCCTGTGCCCATAGTGTGGTCGACCGTGAACTCCAGGATCTCCCATACTCCCTCGAAGGCGAGGACGGATATTATCAGGAGGAAGGGGAACCACTTTGAGGGTATACGGATGGTCTTGGAGTAATGCAGGATCACCAGCAGCACCAGGCTTACCAGCGATGCCACCACGATGCCCGACACCAGGTGGGTGAGCTTATCCCACCAGAACATCCCGTACATCTCCATGATTAGACCGATGGCGTGCAGGATCAGGGCGATACCGGCGCACAGCACCACCGGCCAGGGCAGGGTGACCCTTTCATGCCTGTCCAGTATCAAGGGGATGGAGAGGATGACTATGCTCCAGAAGCAGGTTGAGGCGATGTAGGTGCCTTTGCCGGTCAGGAGGCCGAACACCACTCCTATCCCCAGGACTGCCATGAAGGGCGCTGCGGCCATGGCCAGGAGACGGTTCACGGGGACGCCCCTCCCTTTGCCGATGCCGGCGCCGAGAAGAAGGCGAGCCGGCGGAAGCGGCGGTTGATCGTCAGCGCCAGCACCAGCCCGATGATGCTGCAGATGATCAGGTTGGACATGAACATGTCGAGGTCAGCGAGGTGGCTGGTCTGGAAGATCAGGTCCCCATAGAACCCTATGGGGCCGAGGATGGTGAACACCGCCATGTACAGCATGAACGACACCCCTACCATGAACGGACGGTTCAGGCACATGGCGGTGTGCGATCCCAAGTAAATCGAGGTAACCAGGCAGAGCGCGAATATAGAGACGCTGTGCAGCAGCTTGGACCCCAAGGTGTCCATGGAGAACGGTCCGCTCCAGAAGGGAACCCCTATCAGGCCGATGACGAACGGGAGGGCCGCCACGGTCAGGCATGTGAGGGAAAAGGTGATCTCTATATCACTGTGAGATGTCACACCGATGATCATGGCCAGTACCCACAGCGCCACTAGGAACCAGAACGGGTTCATGTCCGCCACGGTGAGGGCCGCCCCTGCGACCATCAGGCAGAACAGGACGGTGGCGATAAGGCGGTCCTTCGTGCTTGCAGCCGAGAACGTCAGCACGGCCATCCCTCTTTGTCAAGATGGCTGGACGTATGAACCGCATCTGTATGGTCCTTTCCCGTACCCGCAGCTGGCCGGTGGCAGGGGCTGTGCGTGGCTGATCTCGAATACAATGCCACTTCATCCCGTATTCGGTTTATAATATGTATTGTCGGAAAGGTCGGGAAACCCGCCTTTGTGTAGACATATTGAGCGGTGACGAGCGTAAACAGCGGAATAGCGTTGCATGGTAAGATGTTTCGCACCGTCAAGATACGCCTGGAACGTACCGACGACCTAGTTCAGACGGGCAACGTGTCAACAAGGCGTGCCAGTGTGTCTTAGGTCAGCAGAACGGGAAGGCAGTTCAAATGCGCATCCAGTGCGGGCTCGATCTGGCGTCGGCTCGAACGCCAGCGGGAACATCGCCGCCTTCTCTGCACGGGAAGGCGGCAGGCTCCGCGTCAGCGAGCCGAATGCAGCGAATGATGAGGCCGAGCTCAGTTGCAGGCCAGCATATTTATGTGCTGGTAGCTGACATCATTTGGGTTGCCTCGTTAGCCAAAGGAGACTGGTTTCCATGGTATCGATCCTGTGTCCCATCTGCAACACCAACATCGTCGGAGAGGGAGAGCTCGATCTCAGCATGGGCCTTCAGGCCCACATGTCCAATGCCCACAATTTCACTGACCTATGCGACCTTAGCTGCGCCCCGGCAAAGGGGGAGAAGGAACGGCGGAGCGAGGTGCATGAAGAGGGCCTGTCCCCGCTGCCTTATTCTCAGAGGGCCATCCAGGAGTGGCATGGGTCCCCCGAGGAAAGGCCGCCGGGGGAGGATGTGCCAGAATCGGTGCGCTGCCCAGTGTGCGGCTCGTCCGTCCGCGGATATGCGGCCGACGACCTGTCGTACAATCTGGCTGCGCACTTCAGCCGAGACCACAATATCAAAGTCAAGCTTCTGGGCAAGGGCTGATCCCGAGCAAGAGCGCTCAGCCGGCCGGGCGGGGTGCGCGGTCGGACCACCACAACAGGTTCACGCCTGATGGTATCCTCTCCAGCCCGTTCCGCCACTGTTCGGTCAAGTGGCCGAACACTCTCTGGGCGGCCACGAGGGCTTCGACCAGCTCCTCCTGGCCGGAGGCATCCGTTTCCACGATGGCCTGCCCCCATCGCAGGCGGACCACTATCTCGATCCCACTCCCTTCGGTGACCCAGCGGAGGACCGCCTCCTCGCCGTCCTCCCTCATGCCCAGCCACCGGAGGTTGTTGAACCATCTCCCCTCCAGGCGCCCGGCCAGCTCCCCCGGGCCGACGTCGCCGGGGAGGAAGGACTGGAAGACGGTGGCGTAGGCCTTGGGAGGGGCTAGGAGCAGCCCCTGCGCCAGGTGCGAGCCGGCGTCGGTGAGCCGATACCCCCGGGGCGTCCGCTTCACGTAGCCGTCCTCCTCCAGGCGCTTAAGCGCCCGGGACAGCGTCTCCTGGTGCAGGTTGGTGACCCGGCGGAGACCCTGGAAGGCCACGTCGCCGCCCTCTGCCTCCAGCGACCGCATTATATCTATGTCCGTCTCCCGCAGGTCATCGGCCGACAGGCCCAGGTCCTCCACGGCCATCTTGCGCTCTTCTTCCATATCCGTCGTCCTGCTCACGTGCGTCGTGCCCTAAGAAAGTTTCTCCCGCTGAGACCTCAGCGGGGAGGCCCCGGCGGGACCGCCGGCCCCGAGGGGCCCGGGAGCTTGGGCTCGAAAGGTTTCCAGGCGCGCGACTCAGTCAGGATTGGCGCCCAGATCAGCAGATATCCGTTCGGTCCTTCCATTCCTTCTCACCTCCATCTCCACCGCCGCGCCTACCTCCCTCTTTCCCAGAGCGGCGAGCAGGTCGTGAACTCCGCCCAGCCTCTCCTCGCCGATGGCCAGGATGACGTCCCCGATGCGCAGCCCCGCGGCCTCCGCGGCGCTCCCTGGAAGCACGTCCGTGACGAACACCCCCAGGGTGTTGGGGAGCCTGAACTGGTAGGCGATGCGCGGAAGCACGTCTATGGCCACTATCCCCAGCCGGGGCCGCCGCACCGAACCGTGCTGTATGATCTGCTCGGACACCTTCTTTGCGAGATTGATAGGTATGGCAAAGCCGATTCCGTCGGCGTAGAGCACCTGTGCCGCCGTCAGCGCAATCACCCTTCCTGAAAGATCGACCAGGGGGCCTCCGCTGTTGCCGGGGTTCACCGGCGCGTCGGTCTGTATGACGCTCAGACCGTTCCCGCAGCTCATCCACAGGTTCCTGTGCAGCGAACTCACCACTCCCGACGTCACCGTTGGCCCGCCTGCCAGCCCCAGCGGGCTCCCTATCGCCAGGATGGGCTGCCCGACCCTCAGCGCGTCGGAATCGCCCAGCTCGGCCGGCGCCAGCTCCTTCGCGTCGGTCCCCAGCACCGCGATGTCAGTCCGCTCGTCGCTCCCGATGACCCTGGCCTCGTGGATGTTGCCGTTCCCCAGAACCACCACGATGCGCTCGGCCCCGGCGACGACATGATTGTTGGTGAGGATGTGCCCCCGGTCGTCCAGCACGATCCCGGAGCCCACCCCGGAACGCTGGAAGTACGGCCCCCGGCACCCTCCCCGGGCCCCCGTCGTCCGTACGCTGACGGTGCTCCCGGCGCCCTTCTCCACCGCGCTGATGTATATCCCTTCGATGTCCAACATGGCAATCGAGCCCATGATGCCCATGGCCGCACTTGTTGACCAGGTCCGCCGGGGACAGGTCACAGCCCTCGCCGTCGCCGATCCCTCTGGGTCTCACCTCAGCGCTGAACAAAACCAATAAGACTGCGTTAAACCTTCCCGGGGCGATGGTCTCCAAGAGAGTTCAGAGCATCAAGCCATCTGGTGTCAGGGAGATTTTCGAGATGGCCAGCAGGGACGCCATAAACCTCGGTCTGGGAGAATTGGACTTCGAGCCCCCCAGGGAGGCCAGGGAAGCGCTCAAGGAGGCGCTGGACCAGGACCGCAACAAGTACGGTCCGACCAAAGGCATCGACCCGCTCAGGGAACTGGTGGCGGGCAAGGTGCGCAAGTACTGCGAGGACGTCACGGCGGAAAATGTCATCATAACCGCGAGCGGCACCCAGGGGACCATGGCCACGTTCCAGACCCTGTTCGATCCCGGCGACGAGGTGCTGGTGCCCGAGCCCGGGTTCGTGCTGTACGAGCCGGACAGCGTGCTGGCGGATGCCAAGCCGGTGGCCTATCACCTCCTGGACGAGAAAGGGTTCCAGCCGGACATCGAGGGCATCAAGGAATCCATCACCCCCCGGACCAGGGGATTGGTGGTCAACTCGCCCTCCAACCCCACCGGCTCGGTGCTCACTCGCGAGAACTTCAAGGCCCTCGTGGACATCGCCCAGGACCATGACCTGTGGATCATCTCGGACGAGGTCTACGAGGACTTCATATACGAAGGGAAGCACCACTCCTTCAACGAGGTGCTGGAGGGGGCGGTGGTCCTGAACTCGTTCTCCAAGTCCTTCGCCGTCCCCGGCTGGAGGATCGGATACCTCACCGCGCCCCTCGATATCATCAACGACCTGGCCAAGATGCAGTATCACCTGGTAGCGTGCCCGCCCACCCCGCCGCAGTTCGCCATCGCCAAGGTGTTCCACGCTCAGGAAGAGTTCACCCGGGGCATCCTTCCCACCTTCGACCGCCGCAGGGTCACCATCACCAGGATGCTGAACGACATCAAGGGGTTCCACTGCCACCTGCCGGAAGGCGCGTTCTATGCCTTCCCCTCGTACGACCTGGACATTCCCTCCCGGGACCTTGCCAGGAAGCTGGTGGCCGCCGGCGTCATTTGCGCCCCCGGGACCGCTTTCGGCGACAGCGCGGAAGGCCACCTGCGCTTCTCCTACGCGGCGTCGGAGGCCAGCATCATCAAGGGATTGGACATCGTGAAGAAGGTGGTCGAGGGGCCGCAGTAATAAGGCCGGCGCCCCTGGACAAAGAGGAACTATATAGGCGCACGTCATTTATTCGAGGCGTCGGACGGGCGCCGCTGCTGGCGTCCGCCCCCTTGCCGTTCATACTCGGACCGAAAGTGGAGGTATCGCCCTTTGACCAGCACCAAGAAGCCCGCCAAGTCCAAGCCCGCCGCCAAGAGCGGGGCCGCGAAAACGCCCAAGAAGACCAAGAAAGCGCAGCCCGCGGTGCGGGACCTCCCCGCCCCCGAGGAGCTGGTGGAGGACCTCGAGACCATCGGGGAGGACCTGGACTCCATTGCCGAGGAGATGATCTTCGGCAAGAACCAGAACCGCACCTACGCGCTCCGCGATGTGTGGTTCTCCAGCCTCAAGGAGGTCATCATGGACAAGACCGTGCCCAAGGAGGCCCGGGAAGAGGTTCTCTTCCTCACCCTGACCAACGCCCTCCTGGACATGCTCATGGATGTGGTGCCCAAGGAGATGGCCATCGCTTTCGCCCGCAACCTCGACGACTACCTCGCGGTGACGCTGGTGAACAACCAGTACAACGTGGACCTGCTGAAGGCCTTCCAGGACGAGTTCACCGCCAAGATGGGCGAGAAGTTCGACACCGAGGGGGAGCTCATGGCGGCCCTGGGGGACTTCGAGGAGAAGTGGTGGAACAGCTCCCGGAAGGAGCTGAAGGGCCAGAGCCCCAACCAGGCCCTGGAAGAGATGTCAGAGAAATACTCTCTCTAAACCCCTTCCTGAACCCTTTGGAACGGCGAGGATATGCGTGACGACCTGAGGGCGACCGCGGTACTGTCAGCGGCGGCGTTCTTCGTGATGATGGGAGTCTCCATTATCTCCCCGGTCCTCCCGCTGTACGCCCTGAGCTTCGGGATATCCTACGCCCTGGTCGGCCTCCTTATCGCCGCCTTTGCGATCGCCCGCGTGGTGCTGGACATCCCCGCGGGCATGGTCGCTTCCCGCTTCGGGATGCGCCGGTTCATGCTTGCCGGCCTGTTCATCATCGCCATCTCCTCCCTCGTCGCCGGCCTGGCCCCCAACTTCGAGACCCTTCTGGCCGCCAGGATACTGGAGGGGGTGGGCTCGGCGATGTACACTACCACCTCCCTCACCATGGTGAGCATGCTGGCGCCGAGAGAGGCGAGGGGGCGGCACCTGTCCCTGTATATGAGCATGTTCCTTCTCGGCTCGGTGAGCGGCCCCGCGGTGGGCGGGGTGGTGGCGGGATCCTTCGGCCTGGCCGCGCCCTTCCTGGCCTACGGGCTATGCGGCGCGGTATCCTTCGTCATGGTGGCGCTGTGGATCGGGGAGCCTCCCGCCGTTCCCGGCGAAGCCAAGCAGGCCATCACCCTGAAGCAGCTGGGGCGGCTGCTGAAGCGGTACGACATAGTTTCCATCAACCTGGGGACCTTCGCGGTGTTCGTGACCCGCCAAGGGATCATGGGCACCATCATCCCCCTGTATGCCTTCAACAATCTGAGCATGGACGAGGTGGACTTGGGCATAGTGCTCACCCTGAGCGCGGTGGCCAACCTCTCCACCATGCTACTGGCCGGACGCCTGACCGATACATACGGCCGTAAGCCGTTCATGCTGAGCTCGCTCCTCATCACCGGCGTCCTGATAACGCTGTTCCCCCTGGCCGAGGACATGGTCGCCCTGGCCTTGATCCTAGTGGCCCTGGGCCTCGCCCTCGGCCTTACGGGCCCGATCGCCGCCTGGATCACCGACGTGACGGAACCGCGGGAGCTGGGAGGGGCCATGGGGTTGTTCCGCACCATCGGGGACCTCGGTTTCGTCATCGCCCCCATCGCCCTGGCCGCGCTGGCCGGGAACGTCGGCGCCCCGGTGTCCAGCTTACCGTTCGTGATAGCCGGCCTCGTCATAATTGCTATCAGCCTCCCCCTGATCAGGACCTCGGACCCCATCGCCCGCCAGGGCAGGGGCTCGGCCTAAGGTGTCGGGCCGAGCGGGCGATGCCAGCGGCATCGCGCGAACAAAAAGAACGCTTTTCAATAGCCGGAGGACTCGCGCCGCTCCAGGCGCTCCGGCGCCTTGTCGGCTCCCTCGTCCTCGTCGGAAAGGATGTCGTCCATCCCGCTCCTCAGGCGCTGCCACATGCGCAGGTCCAGGCGCGGGCGGGCCCCCTTGATGCGGCGGGCCTGGTTGGCCATGATGGTAAGGTATTTGGAATACCAGTCGGTCTCCTCGCCGGCTTCCACCGCGACCTCCTCGCCGCTCTGCTTAGACCGGGCGTACTGGTTGACCTCGCACAGCATTATCTCCCAGTGGGCGTCCTCGGAGGTATGCTGGATCATCTCCTTCAGCTTCCCTATGCCGGCCGCGTAATGGTCCTTGGCCTGTTTATGGTCCTCGAACACCATCCATTCGACCACTTGTCCGTTGAGTGTTGTGAGCACTGCGCTTCTATCTGACATGATATTGGTACCTCTGGACCTCTAACTATCCCCGTTTTCGCTAACTTGGGAACGGACCGTATATCAAACTTTTCCGTTCCCCTTCCTGATAATGCATAATTGGCCCCTTGAGGACGTGTGCCAGCTGAAAATAGGGGGAGAAACGGTTTAAATGGCAGTATGTGCATCATTCGGGGATGACCGTCGTCTCGGCCCCCGGCAAGATTATACTCATGGGGGAGCACGCCGTGGTTTTCGGCAAGCCCGCCATAGCTCTGGCCATAGGCATGAGGCTGCGGTGCGCCGCGGCGCCTTCCGCACACAGCACCGTTAACGGGGAGATCTTGACGGAGCGCAACAGCTCCTACATCATGGCTGCCATGAGGGGGCACTGGAGCGGGGGTCCGCTGTCCTTCGAGATCTCTTCGGACGTGCCGTCTGGATCCGGCCTGGGCTCCTCCGCGGCGGTCACAGTGGCCTCGCTGGGCGCCATGGCCAGCATGAACGGCCGCCTGGTCGAGGAGGACGTGGCCAGGAAGGCGTTCGACGTGGAATCCATCGTGCAGGGGCGCGCCAGCCCCATCGACACTTCCGTCTCTACGCACGGTCAGGGGATCTTCATCGATTCGCAAAAAGGTCCAGACCTGCTGTGGGAGATCTCCCGGGACACCCGGAGGTGGTTCGTCCACCACTGCGATGTGCCGGAGATGACCATGGTGATCGGGTTCACCGGGATACGCAAGCCCACCGGCCCCCTGGTGGCCAAAGTGAAGAGGTACGCCGACCACTCCTCCTTCGCCAGGGAGATCGTCGACGACATCGGCGCGCTCACACTGGAAGGCGCGGAGCGGCTGAGGAATAAGGACCTGGAGGCGCTGGGCCGGCTGATGACCAAGGACCACAACCTCCTCGCCATCCTGGGGGTGTCGTCCCCGGACCTCCAGAAGCTGGTGGACGCCTCGCTGCCGCACTCGTACGGGGCCAAGCTCACCGGCGCGGGGGGCGGGGGCAGCATGATAGCGCTGACGGACAAGCCGGACAAGGTCGCCGCAGCCATAGCCAGCAGGGGCGGGATACCGTACGTCGTGCACACCGGGGTGGACGGCGTCAGGGTTGATGGAGAATAAGAGGGAAAGAGATTGGAAAGGGGTTTGACCTTAGATCAGGTCCTCGAACTCCTTGACCAGGTCGGGGTAGCGGCCCTTCACCACTTCCAGGAGCGACTGGACGGAAAGTTTCTTCACGCCGACCTCGGACAGGGTGTGGACGATCTTGTCCAGCGCGTCGTCGGACAGGGTGACCATCTTCTCCTTGGCCATCCAGTTCCTCCACAGCTTGTTCTCCATGCGGTCCCTCCACAGGGTCTCGTACTCTTGAAGCACGTTCATGGAGAAATCCTTGGCCTGGACGCCCTTTGCCAGCACCTTCCCGGCGAACATGCCGGCCTGGCAGCTCATGGAGATGCCGCCCCCGGTGATGGGGTCGATCATGCGGGCCGAGTCGCCCACCAGGATGAGGTTGTCCATCGACACCGAGTCGAGCGGCGCGCAGATGGAAACGGCGCCGGCCACGGCCTCCAAGGGCTGACCCTTCTTCAGGCCGGGGTGCTTGGCGATGTACTTGTCGAGGTACATCTTGACATCGGCGACGTTCTTCACCTTGGACATCTGGACCCCGATGCCCACGTTGGCGGTGTCATCGTCCTTGGGGAACACCCACACGTACCCGCCGGGAGCGTCGGAGCCGAGCTGGAACAGGCAGAAGTCGGGATCGTAGTCGATGTTGGTCAGGCGGTACTGGTAGCAGGTATCTATGTCCGCGGCCTTCAGCGAGGTGTCGATGCCGGCCCAGCGGCCGATCTGGGACTCGTAGCCATCGGCGCCGACCACGCAGCCGGCCCTGATCTCCAAAGGCTCGCCATAGGACTCGCCCCTGATCCCCACGATCTTGCCCTCCTCCCTGATGAGGGAGGTGGCGGCGGTCTTGAGCATGATCTCCGCGCCGGCCCTGGCGGCATCGGCGGCGAGGGCCTTGTCGAACAGGACCCGGTCCACCACCCAGCCGACCTCGTTGCCGGCCTGGCTCTCGTCCACTACGAAGGTGTGCCCGGTGGGGGAGACGATGTGGGCGCCCTTTACCTCACGGGCGATCCATTTCTGGTCGACCTTGATGCCGACCTCGGGCATCCAGGCCTTGGATATCCCCTCGCCGCAGCGGACCGGGGACCCGATCTCCTGGCGCTTCTCGATCATGACCACGTCCACGCCGCCCTTGGCGGCCCACTTGGCGGTCATGCTGCCGGCGGGGCCGGCGCCCACGACGACCACGTCGCACTCGATCTTCTTCATCTCTTCTCCTCCAGCTCCAAGGCGCCGACCGGGCACAGCTTTACGCAGCGGCCGCAGCGGTTGCAGTCATCGTTGAACGTCAGGACGACATCGTTGAGGTAGATGGCGTTCTGGGGGCAGGAGCCCACGCAGGCCCCGCAGTGGTGGCATTTCTCGATAGACACGATCATTTTCATCCCTCTCAGGTATATTCGGCCCCTTTGGCCTTCCTCCATTCTTCCAGGGGGATGGAGAACTTCTTCTCGATCTCGGTGCGGTAGGTCGGTCCGCCGTTGTAGGCGCAGAAGGGAATGATCCTCCCATCCGGGACCACATAGTGAATGGCGCAGCGCTTCACCCGCTCGATATCATAGTTGTAGTCGTCCTGGAAGTGCATGGACGAGATGAGCATCATGCCCCACGAGAACTTGGCCAGGCCTTCTTTGGTGTTGTTGTTGAACACGTTGGTGAGCACCTGGATGAAGCTGTTGGTGGTGAGGCCCTCGGGCATCTTGCTCTCGTCCATGTGGCGCTTCAGTATGCTCCGGGCCTTGACCAGCGAGAGCTTGGGGAACGTGGCGCCCTCGGTCTTTTTGGACAGCTCGTACAGCTCGGCGAACAGGCCCTCCACGTCCACGAACTGGGTCAGCGGGATCACCGTGTTGTCGTCCTTGATGAACCAATAGGTGGCCATGCCGCAGTGGGGGTGGGTGGTGAAGGTCACCTTCTCCGCCCCCAGAATGGCGGAGGCGTAGGTGGATATCGGAACCACTACGGGGACAGGATACCAGTCCTCCTGGGTGGCGAACCCGGTCTGCTTCTCCACGTCCTTGACCAGGTCGGGTATGGTGTACCTCCCTTCCTCTCTCTCCTTCTGGTCGATGCGGCCGGTGAAGGCTACGGGCTGGAAGTTGACGCCCCTCACCACATCGCGGTTCTTGACGGCGAAGCGGATGATGTCGCCGATCTGGTGGTCGTTGAAGCCCCGGACCAGGGTGGGCACCAGCACTACCGAGGGGCGGTGCGCCTCCATCTTGCGGATGTTCTCGATGGCCTGCATCTTGACGTCCAGCATGGACCGTCCCCTGACCTTCTTGTAAATCTCATCGTCCAGCCCGTCGAACTGCAGATAGACGGTGTTCAGGCCTGCCTCGGCGGCCTTCTTAATGAACTCGGGGTCCTTGGCGATCTCTATGCCATTGGTGGCGACCTGGATCTGGGCGAACTTGAGCTCCTTGGCCTTCTTGACGACATCGAAGAAGCGCGGGTAGATGGTCGGCTCCCCGCCGGAGAACTGCACCGCGGTGCAGGGGACCGGCTTCTCGGCCCTCAGGGTCTCCAGCATCTTGACGACCTCATCGTAGCTCGGCTCGTAGACATAGCCGGCCTGGTTGGCGTTGGCGAAGCAGATGGGGCATCTCATGTTGCATCGGTTGGTGAGGTCCAGGTTCGCCAGGACGGTGTGGCTGGTGTGCAGGTTGCACAGCCCGCAGTTGTCCGGACAGGTCTTGGCGTCCTTGATGAGACAGTTGCTGACCCCCGTGCCGTCATAGGCGAACTTCTCCGCTTTGAGGTACAGGCCCACATCTGACCAGTAAACGTCGGTGACCTTTCCGTGCTCAGGGCAGGTCTTCTCGATGAGGACCTTCCCCTCGGACTCGAAGATGCGGCCTGGCACTATTTTCTTGCATTCAGGGCAAAGGGACTGCGTATCCTTGGGCAATCCTTTCTTGAGCGCACTCTCTTTGACTATCATACGAGTGTCATCCCGTTGGGAGCGGACTCTCCTAGGATAATTTAATACTATTGTAGCATATGGAGCTACAAATGGAACATAACGAGCTTTTGGACGCTCTGCGTCTGGACCGTGTGAACATGACACAGGCGCGGCAGGAGATACAGTCGCTCCTGATGAGGATGGGGCTGTCTAGCTACGAGGCCAAGGCCTACCTCGCCCTGGTGATGCGCTCCCATGGGTCAGCGGAGGAGATCGCCGAGGCTGCGGGGATACCTAGGACCTCGGCGTACAAGGTCCTCACCTCCCTCCGGGTCAAGGCCTTCGCCACCACTGGGGGAGGGCGCCCCGCGGTGTTCTATCCCGTTCCCCCGAGGGACATCCGGGACCGCACCGTTGCCGAGCTCGACCAGGCGTTCGAGAAGATAGAGGCGCTCAAGGGACTGCTGTCGGAAAGAGGCACTCCCCAGCTGATCTACACCATCACCGGCAAGGACAAAGTCCTCGCCAAGATGGGGGAGATGATCGATGTCGCCAAGGAGACCCTGTTCATCTCCTCCCCGGTAATGCGGGAGATCCTCGGCGCCCACTCCGCCAGGCTCGCCCGCGCCATGAACCGCGGCGTCAAGATAACGGTGGTGGCGGAGCCATCCGCCAAAGTGCCCGAGGCCACTGAGGTTTTCAGGAAGCAGGACCTTTTCGCCACGGACGCCATCACGGACGGCGAGCTGGCCATGCTGGCGTCACCCGACCTCACCATATGCGGCTATTCCGACAACCAGTTCCTGGTGACGTACTTCGAGCACTTCTTCCACATGTCCCTGGGAATCGAATCGTGAGGAATGACCTGCCCCCTCCGCGCTGCCGCGATGTAGTATGCAGTTAGTTCAAGGCCTTTTTATCCTCCCGGCCGTGACATCTTCCGATGTTAGCGAAGCGGAGCGGGCTGAGGAAGGGGCGTTGCGGACGAGCGAACGGAACCGACGGCAGCATGCCATTCTCCCTGGTGGCGGTGCTCCTGCTGGTACTGTCTTCGATCAGCGTAGTCATAATCTTCTCCTACAACGATTCCCATGAGGACGCCCGCCTCCCCGTCGAAACGATCCAGAGGATGAAGGAGACCGCCGCGGCCGCCTGCGAGGACGTCAAAAGGAGCGCCTACTCGGCGGCCCTGGACGCCATCCGGGAGACCAGGGACCTGGACGAGGCCTTGCTGTCCCAGAGGTTCAGCGAGGCGTTCAACGCTGCCCTGAACGAGAGCTATCCTGATGATTCGGGCAGGTTCCGCGTCGCAATGCACCTGAACAACGTCACCCTCAAGTTCATGCAGGCCAGCCTGGCGGATGCTTACATCGCCTATGGCGGGGATACCGATATAGGAGGGAGAGTGAGTCTCCCGGCCTTCTTCGCTCTGTCAGGCGGCTTCGTGCTCAACGTGTCCAACCACCACGGTCGCATCTTGTTCGGGCAGGATATCGACCAGGACATCTACCTTCCCCTGCCCTTCCTCTTCGACCGCCTGGCCCGCCTGACCTCCTCCGCCGCTCCGCTGGGCGACCTGCAGAACATGGTAGGCTACATGCTCTCCGCGCTGGCCCAGGAGCGCGTTCTGATGGGGTACGGTATAGGCGCTCAGGTGGGAGCGCGGAGCACCGAGGCTGTACTGTCGGATGAGGACGTGGTGCGGGCGGTGAACCTGGCTATCGTCATTGAGGAACTGCGGATCTTCCGCTCTGCCGACGAGGCCGCCTTGGCGGAGTTCCCGGAGCTGCAGGAGGCGCTCGATGGCGACCTCAAGAACGGACTGGACCCCGCGGACCTGTTCCTCAGCACCTACGGCGACGGCGAGATCGACCTCGCTCCCCTGGTATCTCAGGCCATCCTCACGGTCATGGACCGGATGATATTCTCCGCGCTGGATTATTTTCACGTAATAGATATAACGAATTTTGCGGAGGATGCGGTCGAGGGGTTCATCTGGGGCGTCTGGGACCTTGCTGATTTCATCACCGGAGGGGACAGCGCGCAGGACGACATCATGAACTACATCTCCGAGGTCATGGAGGAGGCGGGGTACCCGGAGGCCAAGTATCGCTGGTTCAACTACGGGAGCGGTAACGCCCTCATAACCCTCCCCGAGTTCGAGCTCACCTTATTCGACGAGAATAACAATAGGTACTACCAGACCTTCGGGGGGACCTACGCGATCGATTTCCCCGACGTCGATGTCTTCGCGTCCGAAGCATGGGGGGAGTTCTATCGCCAATATATCTCCAGCACTTATTGGCTGGTCCGCGAGGTCAGGGAGTTCATTGCCGAGGTGGCCGAGGCGGTGGCCACCCACTGCACCCTCAGCCCCGCGGGCCTGGTCCTCGACCCCTCTGACGGCAGGGGGTTCATGGAAGAGATGGCCGCCCAGATCATGAGGTCCTTCCGGGAGAACCCTGACTGGCTGAGGCCGGCCATGGACCACGTCAAAAGCATCGAGGCCTCCCGCGACGATCTGGCCGTGGCAGCCGCTGAGTTCATGGACCGTCACTGGACGGAGGTCCTGTGCATGAACTGGTCCGTCCGCTACGGGGCGCAGGAACTGAGCAAGGTCCTGGTCAAGCAGATCGACCGGTACCCCGAACTCTCGGAGGCGTCGAGGGAGAAGGCCAGGCTCGCCATCGAAATGGGGCTGAGGCACCCCGCATGGGGCCTGGACATCATAGAGGGTGCCTTCACCGATCGGGCCCAGAGCAAGGTCCTGGCCCCCTTCCAGTATGCCATGGAAAGGAAGACCGACACGGGCTTCTTCGAGAACCTCGTGGTGAAGGCCATTTCCTACGGGGCGGCCAATATCCCGGGGATCGAGGCCGTCATCACTTGCAGCATGACGAAAATGGTCGGCGATATGAGCACGGCGGCCCAGATGTGGGGCGGGAAGATCAACGTCCCGCTGGGCCAGGAAGGGTTCCAGCTGGTCTCCCGGAACGGGATGGAGCGGACCGAACACCTTCAGGTCATCTCGGACCTCCTATCTCTCTCCACCGACGGCGTCAACGGTCTATCGGTGGCGATAACCCGGCCCTGGGACTACGACCGGGCCGACACCGCTTGCCCCAACCGCCACGTCACCGACCTCGGCAATCTGACCTTTTCGCCGTACCTCACTCAATGGGAGGTATCGTACCAAGGCTCGGTCCGCGTGACCCTGAGCGTCGCCGCGGGGAGCTTCGACGGCGCCGCCATCGCTGACGTCCCCTGCGCCATGGACATAACGGTGGCCGGCCAGCTCATCGTGGTCACCAGCAGCGCCTGGGGCCTCACCGGCGTCGACTATCGCCCCACCGCCACGCTGCTGGGGGACATCGTCAAGTTCATCACCAAGGCCTGGGACTTCATGGTGTCGGGCGCGCAGATAATCTCTGGCATGGCCAGCCGGGCCTTCAATATCTTCGCCCAGATGCTCACGGTAACCCTCACCACCGCGGTCAGGCCGCTGGAGGCCCTTAACGACCTTCTCATGGCCGGGGTGGACGCGCTGGAGCGGCTCATCACCGGGACGCTGAACGGTCTCATCGGCGCCATCGCCGACGTCACACAGTCGGTGCTGGGAGGCACCACCGTCCGCCTGAGCCTCTTCGGCATCGCCGCATCGCTGGTCATCGCACCCCGGGACTCGGCGCTGGCGGAGATCGACGACCAGATCCGGATCGACGCCTCACTGTCCTCCTTCGGCGCCCTCATAACCTCCTCGCTGCGCGTACTCAAGCTCGCGGACGGCTCGCACACCATCCTGGGGAACGTGGCCATGAGCAGGGATGACTGGAGGATCGAGATCATAGTCGATCCCCTGATGAAGGTCTATTCCCACATGGTGGAGGCGAGGGGGTTCTCCGGCGACAGGGTCATCGAGCTGGTCCTTCCGGAGGTCCGGCGGGAGCAGAAGGTCTCGGTGGCGCTGAGCGATATTCCCGGGCTGGGGGAGCTTCTGAAGCTGATCCCCAGCCCGGTCCCCGGCGCCAAGTTCCACATTGACGGCGGCATCGAGGTCTCGTTCAACCTTCTGAGCAAGAGCGCCATCATGATCAATGAGTTCGAGCAGAACCCCGCTGGTGAGGACCGCTCCAAAGAGAAGGTGGAGCTGTTCAACCCTACCGATAGACCGATCGATCTGAGCGGATGGTCCCTGGTGACCTCGCACGGCAACGTGCGGAACGACCTCCTTTCCAACGTGGTCATCCCTGCCCGCGGCTACTATGTGTACACGTTCTCCGGCCAGGCCCTCGACAACGGGGGCGGGCAAGGGTTCCCACTACAGGAGTCCCTGGCCCTGCTGGACCCTTCCGGGAAGCGGGTGGACTCGGCCCCCTGGGTCAAGGACCTCGCTGATGACGGGAGGACCTGGCAGCGCGCCTACGACGGTTCCGGCACTTGGGAGTTCAAGCAGGGGACCTTGGGCCGCTCCAACGGGGGCGTGCTGTTCCGCGAGCTAGACACCAGCGGTCTGGGGTCCATGCTCACGGCATCGTTCCAGGACGCCTTCTGGTCCACGCCCGCCGCGGTCCCCGACGCCCGGACCGTGGAAGACCTCTTCCGGACCGCCCTGTCCTCCCTCCGGGAGAAGATGCTCGACGCGGTGGGTGACGCGGTGTCATCGGTGAAGATATTCCTCCGCTTCGGCCTCGAGGATTACTCCGGCAGCCTGGGTGCGGGGGTCGGCCTCGCCCTGGTCGCGGACGGGAAGGCCGTGAGGGAATGCTTCGCGTGGGCCGCCGACGCGGTGGGACAGATGCTATGCGACCCCCTGAACCCCCTGGGGGCGATGAAGAGGGTCCCGGTGCCGGCGGACGCGCTGGGAGAGCATGTCTTCATCCAGTTCGCGGCCTATCTCAGTGTGGGCGCGCCGGGCGTGATCGAGGCAGTGGCCGGCGAGACCGAAATGAAGGCCGCCGTCACCATCGGCTGCAGCCTGGGCGTCCTCGGCGTAGGGAGCGGCGGCGGCACAATAAGGTTCGGCATGGTGATCTCCGACCTCCCGGGGCCCCGGATCAAAACAGGGGCGTTCTCGGCCTCGGACAGCGTAAGCGTCTGGATGCTCAAGGGGACGATAACGAAGGCCTGACCAGCTCGTCCATGATAAGTTCATCTACATGGCGGCAGATAGCAGGGAGCATGGTCTGGAACCCTTCGCTCCTCGCCTTGGACGGGGGGAGCGGGTGGATGAACGATTACGGTTGGGCCCTGCTCGCCCTGGTCGGCGCGTTCACCGTTTCGCTGTACGTCTGGTCGTATCTCAACAAGAACATCGATGAGTGGAGGTCCCGCGAGGGCAAGTACTTCGACTCGGAGGTGCTCGACTACGCCAGGCGCATGGCCCAGGCCCTTATCGTCGCGCTGCTGCTTATATTGGCCTTCGTGGTGGCCTCGTTCGTAGCGAATTTCAATGACGAACCCTGGTGGGGCGCGGCCACCAGGTACGTGTTCGATGCGCTGCTGGTGCTGGTCATAGTGGTCCTCGCCGGCTTCGCTGTAAAGGTGCTGAGGCGGATATCCCGTCGGTCACGGATGACCTCGGACGGGGCGGGCCTCCCCTCGGCCCTGGAGTTCTCCAGCCTTCTGCTGAGCTATGTGGTGTATATACTCTCGACCGTCCTGGTCCTGCTCATCGTGCTGTCGGCGCTCACCGACCTCCAGACCACCTTTGACGGCCTGGGGAATTTCCTCGTCGCCAACGAGCAGGGCATACTGGTCACCCTGGCCATCGTCATCGGCATCGCCTTCGTCATCAAGCTCGTGGAGAACATCCTGGAGGACTTCAAGTTCCGCTCGAAGAAGTTCAACCCCCAGGTCATCGAGCTACTTAAGGACGGGATCAAGTACTCGCTGGTGACCATCGCCTTCCTGGTGGTGCTGTTCAACATCTTCCTCATGATCGACATGGAGCTGGTGGGCATCCTCCTGGTGATAGTCACCTTGGTCTTCCTCGTCCTGGCCATAGGCCTGTCCTACTCCGCCGTCCAGAACATAGTGTCCGGCCTCGCCCTCATGGACACCAGCCCGTTCGAGGTGGGGGACCGCATCCGCGTGGCGGACGGCCTGATGTGCGATGTGATCGACAAGGGCCTGGTGTTCACCAAGGTCAAGACCATGGACGGGGAGCTGGTGGACATCCCCAATATGGAGATCATCCAGGGGAGGATCTACAATTATTCGAGAGCGTCGAGCCACGCCATCGACGTCCTGTTCGAGGTATCCTTCGGCATACCGCACGAGAGAGTGTCGAGCTACGTCCGCGAGGCCGTGTGCAGGGTCGAGGGAGTGGCCAAGGACCCCAAGCCCGAGGTCAGGGCGGTGGAGATCAAAGGCCACAGCATCATGTATGAGGTGGTGGTGTACAGCAAGGACGTCCAGAAGGACCCTCAGATACGTTCGGACATCATATTCCAGATACAGGAGATCTTCCAGACAGAGGGACACAAGTCCCTGGTGGATTGAGCCTAACGCGAGGGGGCGAGTTCACTCGATGAGCTCCTGCCCCTGCATGTACTTCCGCAGGACCTTGGGGATGGTTATGGTGCCGTCCCTGTTCTGGTAGTTCTCCATGACCGAGACCATCGTCCTTGGGAGGGCCAGTCCGGACCCGTTGAGGGTGTGCACGAACTCGCTCTTGAGGTGCGGCTCCGGCCGGAACTTGATCCTGGCCCTGCGGGCCTGGAAGTCGGTGAAGCAGGAGCACGATGACACCTCAAGCCACTGGTCCGCTCCTGGGGCGTGCGATTCGAGGTCATAGGTCTTGGCGCTGGCGAAGCCCATGTCCCCGGTGCATAGCAGCATGACGCGGTACGGGAGTTCCAGGCCCTGGAGCACTGCCTCGGCGTTGTCCCGGAGGACCTCCAGATCGGTGAAGGAATTGTCGGGATGCACGAACTCCACCAGCTCGACCTTGTTGAACTGGTGGACCCTGATGATGCCCCTGGTGTCGGCGTTCCTTCCCGCCTCGCGGCGGAACGAAGGGAGGTAGGCGGTGTAGCGGATGGGCAGCTGGGCCCTCTCGAAGATCTCGTCCTGGTGGATGTTGGTGACCGGCACCTCGGCGGTGGGGTTGAGCCACAGGTCGTCCCTTTCGCACCAGTACATGTCATCCTTCATCTTGGGGTACTGCCCCGTCCCGATGACCGCGGCCTTGTTGACGATGGCCGGCGGGAAGATCTCAGTATAACCCTGATCGTGGTGGAGGTCCAGCATGTACTGGGTGATGGCGCGGTCCAGCCTGGCCCCGTCGCCCTTGAGGATAAAGAACCCGCTGCCGGTGACCTTGGCCCCGCGGGCGAAGTCAATGATGTTCAGGTCCTCGGCCAGCTCATAGTGCTTCTTGGGGGTGAAGTCGAACTTCCTGACCTTGCCCCATGTTCTGATGGTGACGTTGTCGGCGGAGTCCTTTCCCACCGGCACGCTGGCGTCAGGGATGTTGGGTATGTTGAGCACGACCTCCGCGCGCTTGGCCTCCAGCTCCAGCACGGAGCTGTCGATCTGCTTGATCCTCTCGGCTACCTGGCGCATCTTGGCGATGGTCTCCTGCTTCTCCTCGCCCTTGAGCTTGGGGATCCTCTCGGATGCGACGTTGCGCTCATGCTTGAGATTGTTGCCCTCGTCCACCAGTCTGCGCCACTCATTGTCGATGCTGAGGAACTCGTCCAGAGCGGCCTCCGAATAATTCCTGTTCCTCAGGGACGCCCGCACGAGCTCTGGATCGTTACGTATCAGGTCGGTGTCTAGCAAGCCCAGTCACACCTTAGGTCGCGCTAATGGCCTTGTTGCTCAAAAACCCTTGCTTGCGCCGGCGCTAGGCCGGTCCTCCGCGATCTTGGGGTCGCACAGCAGCACGGTAAAGCCCCTGGTCTCCACGCACCTGGCCCCGGCCTTCTCCGCCAGCGCGGCGGCGACCTCGTCCTTGTCCATGTCCGCCGCGGGAAGGACCCTGACCTTAACCATCTTGTGCCTTTTTATTTGGGTTCGGACCTCTTCCACGATCCCCTCGGTAAGGCCCTCCTTCCCCACGTGAATGGTGGGCTTTATCTCGCTCCCTTTCTTGACCAGCTCTTTCTTGCTCAGCTTCTCTACCATCTGTCTCGCCTCTTTTTTCTCTGAGATATGGCACTCGCCTGACGCTCCCGCAGGCGAGGCAATGGACCGTGACCCGGTTGGAGCGAAGGCGGACCGTGCAGTTGCGGCCCGGAAGAAGAGCGATGGAGCAGTCGCGGCAATAGTGCCTCTCCTTCATCATGGGCGTGTTGGTCCGCATGGCGATACTTCGGGCAAGGGACACGTACCTCCGGCTGCGCTCGTCATGCCCCTCCCTCGCCTCCACGACGGCCAGGTCCAGGAGCCTCTCCATCCGCGCCTTGGCGATGTTCCTCATTTCCTTGTTGGAGATCCTTTTCTTGGCCATCGTTCGCCCTTCAACGCCGATGCAACAGATGTACCAATATGAAATAGGTTTCGCCGCGAACAGGGTGCTGGATGATGGTATGTCCCCGGCCGGGGACGTCGCTGCCCCATCTCCGTCCTCACCCATTGATCCGGACGGATCCGGATGATCGGTCGTGAAAAGTATGGTCGGAACCATCAAAAAATGGAGAAAGACCGGCGGCGGTGCATCTTGAGCTATCCGGGGAGTGCGGTCGTCCTCTTTCAGGCTAGGGTGTAGGGGGTTATGCCCAGGTCCTCGTACGTCAGGACCGTCACCTGCCCCTCCCCCATGCTATAGATCAGGTCGGTCACGTCATCGAACTTCTCTTCTGGTACCACCACGCCGACATAGTAGCCGTCATTGGCAGCGTCGAAGTACTGCAGCAAGGCGTCCGGCCTGCCAATGCTCTCTTCCGTTTCCAGGAACTCGAACCCTACGAGGGTCCCGCCCTCCCTGAGGGTCAGAAGGCCCCAATCGCCCTCCTCCTTGGAGCGGTCGATCTCCAGGTCCGGATTGTTCTCCATAAGGGCTTTAGCCCTCTCTCCCATCAACCTTTCGATCTCCATGGCTCCCATCACCGATATCCTTGGAGTTGAAGGTATAACATATTTTTCCCGATGGCACAGCGGCCTTCATGAATCAATATCGTTCCTGAGATTTTTCTACCGATGTAAATTAAATCATTAATAATCTATGCAATAAATTATATGACATCAATGTTATTCCCCCGCGAGGGATAGGATGGATGCCTTTACCGTATCGAACGTCATGAACGACGAGTACGCCGCCCGCATAATGGTATGGGCCATCGAGAAGCCCAGGACCGCGTCGGAGATGAGCGAGAGCTTGGGCATACCGATCTCTGCCTGCTACAACCGCATCAGGACCCTGGAGAACCTCGGCCTCCTGAAGTGTGTGGAGATGAGGATCGCCCCCTCCGGTAAGCGCATATCGGTGTACCAGTCCCAGCTGAGGAAGGCCTCTATCTTCCTGGACCGGGGAGAGGTTCGCGTAAAGATGGAGCTGGTCGACGGCAGGGTCGAGGACCACTGCCTGGTGCAGGCCGGCGAGCGCGCGCCCCCGGCTTGAACCCAGACTTCATTCCATGGGCGTACAAGGCTTCCGCACTAGCCATCATGCTTAAATACAATAACAATAATGTAAGCAAATCTTCAAATCGACTTTCACAGGTGAACCAGTATGTCACGGAAGCCCGCAAGAATGTACCGTCAGATAAGGGGTCAGGCTTACACCCGCAGGGAGTATATGGGTGGCGTTCCCGCCCCTCGTATCAGCACCTACGACCTCGGCAACACCAGTGGGGACTTCCCCATAGTCCTAAACCTCAGGGTAAAGGAGCCCTGCCAGATCAGGCACACTTCGCTGGAAGCGGCCCGTGTGGCTGCTAACAGGGCCTTGTCCAAGGGAACCAACCCTTCTACCTACCACCTCAAGATCAGGCTGTTCCCCCACATCGTGCTGAGGGAGCACAAGATGGCTACCGGCGCCGGCGCGGACCGTGTGTCCGGTGGCATGCGCGGCGCCTTCGGCAAGGCCGTGGGCACCGCCGCCAGGGTCCAGAGCGGGGACACCGTCATCACCCTGAGGCTCGTACCCCAGGCCTTCCCCGCCGGCAAGGAGGCCCTGTGGAAGGCCTCCATGAAGCTCCCCTCCCCCTGCTACATGGAAGTGGCGAAGGGCGCTGAGCTGATAGCTTAAACCTCACACAAATCCCTTTAACCCCTTCTTTATATCATTTAGTCGCATCCCTCGCAGGTGCATGGATCGAAACAGACGGGGGCCATACTTGTACGACTTCAGGCTGGAGGAGGTTGCTGACTGGATAAGGAAGCGCGGCGCGGCCGTTGTCGCCCTGCAGATGCCCGAGGGCCTCAAGCCCCACGGCCAGCGCATCAAGGCGGAGCTGGAGAAAGCTACCGGTGCCACCTTCCTGCTCATCGGCGATCCCTGCTACGGCGCCTGCGACGTGGACTCGCGGTTCCCGACGTACGCCGACGCCCTGGTCCAGTTCGGGCATTCGGAGATCCCGGCCATGGGGCAGGATCCCAGGGTGCTGTTCGTCGAGGTCTACTTCGAGGTCGACATGGTACCCCTCCTGGAGAGGGTGCTGCCGCGCCTGAAGGGCCGCGTCGGGCTGATCACCACGGTACAGCATGTTCGCGGCCTTGACGCGGTCAGGGAATGGCTGGAGTCGCGCGGGAAGAGCGCGCTGATCGGCCGGGGCGACAACCGCGTGCTGTTCGACGGCCAGCTGCTGGGCTGCAATATCAGCGCGGCCGGGGCGGTGGGCGGAGAGGTGGAGCAGTTCCTGTATATCGGAAGCGGGGACTTCCATCCCCTGAGCGTCGCCATAGAGACCGGGAAGGAGGTCCTCGTTCTCGATCCCCTTATTGGTGAGGTCAGGGACATGGGCGGCCTCAAGGACAAGATATTGCGGCAGAGGCACGGGGCCATTGTGAGAGCTGAGAAGGCCCAGCGCTACCTCGTCCTGGTGTCAACCAAGGTCGGGCAGGTCAGGATGGACCTGGCGCTGAGGCTGAAGAAGTTGCTGGAGTCTCGCGGTAAGTCCGCGGACATTGTCATGATGGAACGGTTCGACCCCGAGCTCCTGATGCCCTACCAGGCCGACGCGTACGTGTCCACCGCGTGCCCGCGCATCGCCGTGGACGACTACCTCAGGTACCAGAAGCCGATCCTGACCCCGGTGGAGCTGGAGATAGTTCTGGGCATCAGGGACTGGTCGGACTACCGCATGGATTTCATCACCGGTGAGCTAGATGGACGCTCATCCAGCATTCATGCCTGATCCTCTCGCCACATCATCGACCGGATAATTTTCCTCATCGCATGTCCCGCTAGGGCTTTGCAGTTATTTGGGGGGCGTGGGTATGCACCCATTGCCCCCCTGTTTTATTTGAAAATGGCCCCTTCACGCAAAGATAATACAGTGGACGGTCATTCCACGCCCGATGCTCACCACGGATTCCGTCATCTCCCGGGGCCTGAGGCCCCACCTGCGCATTGGCATGGGCGCCGGCGAGGACCGCCGGAAGGTCATCGACAGTGCTGAAGCGGCCCAGCGTACGGGGCATGGGGCCGTCACCATCTACGATGACCCGGTCGAGATGGCCAGGGATCTGCGGGACGGTAGGATCGACGCGGCGGTGCGGGGGGACCTTGATTCCAACGACGCCATGAGCGCGGTGCGCGAGGCGTTCGGCGTTCCCAAGGTGCTGCGGGCGGCGTTCATGAAGCCGGAGGGAGGGCGCCTGTTCCTGTTGGCCCCGGTGGGGGTGGACGAGGGATGGACTGTCCCGGAGAAGGTCGAGCTGGCCCGCTTGTGCGCCGCGACGGTGCGCCGTCTGGGAGTGGAGCCGGTCATAGGCATGATGTCAGGCGGCCGTTCCAGCGACAAGGGGCGCATGGCCGAGGTCGATCGGACCATCGATGACGCCTTGCAGGCGCTTTCGATCCTGGCGGAGGACGGCCTCCGCGCCAAGGACGTGCAGATCCTCATCGAGGATGCCGTGAAGGACTGCGATGTCATCATCGCCCCGGACGGCATATCCGGGAACCTGATCTTCCGCACCCTCCACTTTTTGGGCGGCGGCGTGGCCATGGGGGCGCCGGTCCTGAACATCGACCGGGTGTACATCGATACCTCCCGAGCCAAGGCCAGCTATGTCGATTCCGTAGCCCTCGCCGCGGCCTTGGCGGATGAACGGGACCGAGCGATACGGCCGCCAAGGGTTTGAGAAATAATTTAATGGAGATATGCGTCTCCGTTAGATGATGAGGATCGAGATAGACGGCGAATACTCGGGGATCAAGTTCTCCGCATCACATTTCATCCCTGGCCACCACAAGTGCGGCCGGCTGCACGGCCATTCCTACATCCTTCACCTCGTCCTGCACGGGGAGAAAGGCTCGGACGGCATGATAATGGACTTCGTGGACCTGAAGAAGGCCCTTCGGGGCATGGTGGACGAACTGGACCACCGTGTGCTTCTTCCCGGAAGATCGCCCACGGTGAAGATCGTGCAGGGGCCCGAGGTCGAGGTCGCTGTCGGCGGCAAGAGGTATGTGTTCCCTTCCGAGGACGTCGCCGTCCTGGACATCGCCCAGACCTCCGCGGAGGAGATGGCCGAGATGTTCCTGGACAAGCTCGTCAAGGCCCTGGAGTTCCCCTCCAACGTCGAGGCGGTGGAGATAGGCCTGGACGAGGAGAGGGGCCAGACTGCCTGGGCTCGAAGGGAGGTGCGGGCGTGACCGTAGCGGTCGTCCTGCTGTCCGGCGGCCTGGACTCCACCACCACCCTCGCCTACGCGCTGTCGAAGGGCTACGATGTGGTCGCCCTTACCGTCAGCTACGGTCAGAGGCACTCCCGCGAGCTGGAGTCCGCGAAGGCGGTGGCGAAGCACTACGGCCTGAAGAGGCATATCGTGATGGACCTGGACCTAAGCTTCCTGCGCACTTCCGCGCTCACCTGCCCGGACGTGGAGGTCCCGCTGCGCGATTCCGCGGAAGGCATAGGCGACGATATCCCGGTCACCTACGTCCCGGCGAGGAACATCATCATGCTCAGCCTGGCGGCAGGGCTGTGCGAGACCGAGGGCGGTGAGGTCATATTCATCGGCGCCAACGCCATCGACTATTCCGGGTACCCGGACTGCCGCCCCGAGTTCTTCGAGGCCTTCGAGAAGGTGCTGCGCGTGGGGACCAAGTCCGGCGTGGAAGGGCGGCCGATCGAGATCAAGGCCCCCATACTCAGGAAATCAAAGGCCGAGATCGTGAAGCTGGCAAAGGAGCTGGACGCTCCGCTACATCTCACCTGGTCATGCTATAAAGGTGGGAAGAGGGCCTGCGGGCACTGCGATTCCTGCCTGCTCCGCCTGAAGGGGTTCGAAGAGGCCGGATACAGCGATCCGGTGGAATACGAGGCCGGGCCATGAAAGTCATCGAGATGTTCTATTCCCTACAGGGCGAGGGGACCCTGATGGGTGTGCCGACCACCTTCGTCAGGTTCGCCGGTTGCAACCTCGATTGCGAGTGGTGTGACACCAAGTACGCGCAGGAAGGCGGGGAGGAGATGTCCGTGGATGAGATCGTCGACCGGGTGGAGGAGCTCGGGGCGCCGTTCGTCTGCCTGACCGGCGGGGAGCCGCTGGTGCAGGAAGGGGTCAGCCGCCTGGTGGAGGCGTTGCTGGAGGACTCCTACCACGTGACGGTGGAGACCAACGGCGCGGTGGCCCTGGAGTCCCTGCCCTCCTCGGAGGAGCTGCTTATATCCATGGACGTGAAGTGCCCCAGCTCGGGCATGAGCCACCGCATCATGTACGACAACCTCTCCTTCCTCTCTCCGCGGGACCAGCTCAAGTTCGTCATCGCCGACCGCGTGGACTATCTGTTCGCCAAGAAGATACTGAGGGAGCACGAGGTCAACTGCCCGGTCATCATGACGCCGGTGGGCGGGACAGACCTCAAAGAGCTGGCCAAGTGGGTGCTGGAGGATCGGCTGTGGGTGCGGGTGCTCCCGCAGCTGCACAAGATAATATGGGGGGGCAAGAGGGGGGTTTGAGATCCCCGCCTCGGCGATCTCTAACTATTGTAAATGTTAAATAGCCAAAATCATTTACGAGATGTAGCCACACAAGAGGCCCATAATGTTCGTCATAGGCAATGACCTGGCATCGTTTTTGCGTGAATACTAGTGCCATTGCTGCGAACAGGGCCGTCCGAGGCGATTCTTATGATCGACCGAAGCGCGATAGAGCAATCCCCATCCTGTCCGAGAAATTCACTGGACCGAAAGAGAGTGTACACCAGCCCCTTCAATGCCAAGGCCGTAGCGGGCACCCTGCCCCAACGGGTGATGATATTCGATACCACCCTGAGGGACGGAGAGCAGACCCCGGGGGTGGCGCTCTCGGTAGAGGACAAGGTCGCGATATCCCAGGCGCTCAGCGATCTGGGCGTGGACGTCATCGAGGCAGGGTTCCCGGCCGCCTCCGATGGGGAGAAGGAGGCGTTCAGGAGGATCGAGGCCCTTGGCCTCAGCCCCAGGATATGCGGCCTCGCGCGCTGCAACAAGAAGGACATAGACGCTGCGGTCGACTGCGGCCTTGACTATGTGCACACTTTCATTGCCACCTCCGACTGCCACCTCCAGCACAAGCTGAGGATGACCCGGGAGGAAGTGAAGGCCAGGGCGGTGGAGTCGGTGGAGTACGCCAAGGGCAGGGGCGTTACCGTGGAGTTCTCCTGCGAGGACGCCACCAGGACCGACCTGGACTTCCTCAAGGAAATGCACATCGCCGTGCAGGAGGCCAAGGTCGACAAGATCAACGTGCCCGACACCGTGGGGACGATATCGCCGCCGGCCATGGAGTACCTCATCGCCGAGCTGATGACCGTGACCAAGGTGCCCATAGCGGTGCACTGCCATGACGATTTCGGCCTCGCCGTGGCCAACTCCCTCGCCGCGGTCCGCAGCGGCGCGCAGCAGGTCCACGTCACGGTCAACGGGCTGGGGGAAAGGGCGGGCAACGCCGCGCTCGAGGAGACGGTCCTCGGTCTGATGGCGTTCTATAATGTGGAAACGTCCATCGATACCCGCAGGATCGGGCCGCTCTCCAAGCTGGTCAGCAGGCTCAGCGGCATCCCGGTCCCGGACAACAAAGCCATCATCGGCGGCAACGCCTTCGCGCACGAGTCCGGCATTCACGTTCACGGGGTTCTCGCGGACCCCTCCACTTACGAAGCCTTCGGCCCCGAGCTGGTCGGCGTCCAGCGCAATATCGTCATCGGCAAGCACAGCGGCGCGCACTCGGTCAAGGACAAGCTTGAGGGATACGGGATCGATCTCACCGATGAGCAGATCGAGCAGATAGTCAGCAAGGTAAAGAAGCTCGCCGACAGCGGCAAGGACGTTGACGACGCCGAGCTGGTGGCCCTCGCCTCGCACATCATGGGGCAGAGGGAGTCCAAGAAGGTAAAGCTAAAAGAGTTCGCAGTGTTCACGGGTATGAACACCACGCCCACCGCGGTCGTGTCCATCGACATCAATGGGGAGAAGAAGACCGGCACGTCCACCGGCATCGGCCCGGTCGACGCGGCCATCAACGCCATCAAGGCGGTAATGGGCAACGACATCTCCCTGGAGGAATATCGCCTCAGCGCCATCACCGGCGGCAGCGACTCCCTTTGCGAGGTGACGGTCAAGGTGGGAAAGAACGGCGGCAGCAAGGCCATGTCCGTCGGCAAGGCCGTGGGCACCGACATAGTGCAGTCCAGCGTCGACGCCACCATGGAGGCGCTGGACCGCCTGTACTGCCGCAAGAAGGAGTAAGATCACGATGACAGCACCCAAGACCATTTCCGAGAAGATATTGTCCGCCAGGTCCGGCACCGACGCGCGCGCCGGCCAGATAGTGGAGGCGGAGATCGATTACGTCATGGCCAACGACGTCACCGCCCCCCTCGCCTTCCAAGAGTTCGAGGCGCTGGAGTGCGAGCCCATGCGCGATAAGATCGTTCTGATCCCCGATCACTTCGTCCCCAACAAGGATGTCGCCTCGGCCGAGCAGGCCGCGGAGATGCGCCGGTTCGTCAAGAAGTACGGGATCAAGAACTACTTCGAGGTCGGACGGAGCGGGGTGTGCCACCAGGTCATGGTGGACGAGGGCTACGCCGCCCCCGGCCGGCTGATAGTGGGAGCGGATTCCCACACCTGCACCTACGGCGGGATCAACGCGTTCTCCACCGGCATCGGCAGTTCCGAGGCCGCGGCATGCTTCGCCGAGGGCCGGCTGTGGTTCAAGGTGCCCGAGGCCATCAACGTCAAGCTCACCGGGAAGTTCAGGAAGCAAGTTTCCGGCAAGGACCTCATCATCAAGATCATCACCGACATCGGGGTGGACGGCGCGAACTACAAGGCCTTCGAGTTCTCCGGCCCCGGGGTCGCCAACGTGACCGTGTCCGATCGGCTGACCATCAGCAACATGGCCATCGAGGCCGGCGGAAAGGCCGGCATATTCCCGTGCGACGCGGCCACCGAAGCGTTCCTCAAGGGAAAGGTGCGCGGCCCCTACGCCCCCGTCGCCGCCGACGAGGGCGCCCGCTACTGGAAGACCCTGGAGTACGATCTGGGCTCGCTCGACTACATGGTGGCGATGCCGCACCTGCCCAGCAATGGGCGGAGCGCCAGGGACGTCGACGTCACCATCGACCAGGCCTTCCTGGGCTCCTGCACCAACGGGCGCATCGAGGACCTGAGGACGGCCGCGGCGATCATCAGGGGCAAGAAGGTCCACCCGGACGTGCGCATGATCGTGGTGCCCGCGTCGGTTCCGGTGTACAAGCAAGCCCTGGACGAGGGCCTCCTGGCCCAGTTCGTGGAGGCCGGGGCGTTCGTTTCGGGGCCGACCTGCGCGGCCTGCCTGGGCGGGCACATGGGCGTGCTCGCGAAAGGTGAGAAGTGCGTCGCCAGCACCAACCGCAACTTCATAGGCCGCATGGGGCACAAGGACTCCGAGGTGTACCTGGCCGGGCCGGCGGTCGTCGCCGCGAGCGCCATCGCCGGGAAGATCGTGGCCCCGGACTGAGGTGATTCACATGGATGCTATCAGAGGCAACGTTTGGAAGTTCGCGGACCACGTGGACACGGACCAGATCATACCCGCGGACCGGCTCATCAGCCAGAACAACAACTGCCTGGGCGATTTCCTTTTCGAGAGGGTGCGCCCCGACCTCGCCAAGAACGTCCGGAAGGGCGACATCATCGTGGCCGGCAAGAACTTCGGGTGCGGCTCTTCGAGGGAGCATGCCCCGCGGTCCATACTGCAAGCCGGGATCACCTGCGTGGTGGCGGAGTCGTTCGCCCGCATCTTCTACCGCAACTCCATAAACCTCGGCCTGGTGCTGGTCGAATGCAAGGTGGAGGCGTCCGAAGGGGACGTGCTGTCGGTGGACGTGGACAAAGGGACCGTGAGGAACGAGACCACCGGGAAGTCGTGGACGTTCCCGCAGTACCCCCAGTACGTCAAGGACCTCATAAGCTCCGGCGGCCTGATGGCGCGCCTGAAGGAGGCCAAAAGATGTTCAAAGTAGCCGTGGCGCCTGGCGACGGGATCGGCAAGGAGGTCATCGCCGAGGGAGTGAAGGTGCTCCAGGCGGCCTGCGGTACTGAGCACGTGGAGCTGCAGCTGGAGTATATGGACCTCGGCTCGGACCGGTACCTCAGGACCGGAGAGCTCCTGACCGACGACGATATCGCCTTGATGAAGAGGAACCAGGCGGTGTACTTTGGCGCCATCGGCGACCCCCGGGTCGCGCCGGGCATACTGGAGAAAGGCATCCTCATCAAGATGCGCACAACCTTCGACCAGTACATCAACATGCGGCCATCCAAGGCCTGGCACCCCTACACCCCCCTCAAGGGGGAGAAGAACTTCGATATAATCTTCCTCCGGGAGAACACCGAGGACTTCTACATGGGCGCGGGCGGCGTGCTGAAGGGCCGGAGCGACGCCGTGGACCTTGAGCTGAAGAGGAAGCTGTACGACATCGATCTCACGCTCTCCTCCAGCTCGACCTCCGCGGACGACTATGCTTTCGAGATCGGCATGATGTCCCGCAGGGGCATCGAGCGCTTCGCCGACTACTCCTTCGAACTGGCCAAGAAGATGGGCAGGCCCAAGGTGACCGCCGTGGACAAGGCCAACGTGTGCACCTCGCTGTACGGAATGTGGAGGGAGGTGTTCTCCCAGAAGTCCAAGGAGCACGGCATCCCGGTCGAGTACATGTACGTCGACGCCATGGCCATGGCCCTGGTGCGGGCGCCGGAGCGCTTCGGCATCGTCGCTTGTCCGAACATGTTCGGGGACATTCTGACGGACATCGGGGCGGAGATCATGGGCGGCCTCGGCGTCGCCGCTTCGGGCAACATCAACCCGAACGGGGTCTCCATGTTCGAGCCGGTGCACGGCTCCGCGCCGGACATCGCCGGCCAGGGGAAAGCAAACCCCATCGCCGCCATCCTGGCCGGGAAGATGATGATCGACCAGTTGGGGCGGCCGGACATCGGCAAGCTCATCGAGTGGGCGGTCAAGATGGCCATGAAGCAAAAAATGGTCACGCCTGACATGGGCGGCGCGCTCACCACCAAGCAGGCCGGGGACGCCATCGTCGACCTGGTCCGCTCGGCCCAGTAAACACCTTCTTCCTTCTATTTTTTCGATCATCTCGAACGATGGCGGGTGGCGATCACCTGTATCCAGCGTGCGCTGAGGCATCATGCTGGCAACCGCTATAGATGTTTTATAAATAGAGAATCTATAATAGCTCTAAATAAATATCATTCGGAGGTTGGGTTATGAACCATGCTAGCAAAAGGAACAGTATTATTGCGGCGATGACCCTGATCACATCGATCATCGCCTTATCCGGAGCGACTGCCACGACACTGGCGGACGATGCGCTTGCCCCGCACGACGTCATATGCGTGGACAGCGATGCGGAGCTTGAGGACCTCATACAATCGGAAGGATGGGACGGTTCCGGGACCGCCCTTGATCCATACATCATCGAGAACCTGGACATCAACGCTACTGGATGTGGAGCTGCCATCTACATCGGCAACACCACCGCTCATCTGGTCATTCGCGGCTGCACGTTATATGATGCTGATTATGTCAGCGATCCCTGGGGGACCGGTACAGGATTGACGCTTTACAATGTAAAAAACACCACGATAGGTAGCAACAAGTGCAACGGCAATGCTGGTCCTGGGATGAAACTACAATTCTCTGATGATAATATCATCGCGAACAATAACTGCAGTGGTAGTAACTATCACGGCATCTACCTCCGTTCCTCGAATAATAATGTCATCAAGGACAACAACTGCAGCGGCGACGATAGTGGTACTGGCATACTGCTGAGCGACGGCTCGGATGACAACTTCATCGAGAAAAACATGTGCTCCGGCGATTGGCAAGGCATTTTCATAGAAATGGGAAGCGATGGGAACACCATCGTGAACAACAGCCTCATTGGCAACTTGCAGTATGGGGTCGTTGCGACCGGCAGCTCGGGCAACATCATCTACGGCAACATTTTCAAGGATAACATTAAAGTCCCCCAGGCCGTCGACATCAGCGGAACGAACTACTGGAACTCCTCCTCGTACCCGTACTACGGCAACTACTGGAGCGACTGGACCTCGCCCGACCTGGATAAGGACGGTATCGTCGACGCGCCGTATGACATAGACCACGGCAGCAGCCAGGACCTGTACCCGTTGGCCCTTGAGTCGTTCGAGGTAAAGATAACCTCGCCGGCGTGCTGTTCGGTGGTCCATACGCCCACGGTGCTGGTCACCGGGACGGCGACCCCGGGATACGGATTGATCATCAACGGCTTACAGGTGATCGTGGGGAACGACGGCACGTTCTCGGCAGTGGTCGCTCTCCTGGAAGGCGACAACACGATCAAGGCGAGGTCGATGGGCGATTTCCCTGAGGTGAGCTCATCCGTGCACGTCACCTACGTCGACCAGCAGCAGAAAGATCTAGACCGCCTGCAGGGACAGGTGGACGACCTAAACGAGGCACTTGAGGGCGCCTTGTCCGATCTCAATGTGGCGCAGGACGATCTGTCCTCCACCCAGAAGGAACTCAGCGAGGTCAAGGGGGATTCCCTGCCGCTCGTCCTGGGGGCGGTGGGCCTGATCGTCGGGATAACCGCGGTCGCTCTCTCCTTGATGTACGCGAGGAGGCCGAAGGCGCCCTGAGGCAACGGAAAATCCAATAGAGAGGTCTCTGGACCTCTCTATTTTTCTTTTAACCCAACCATATTTCATGGGAGAAATATAATATTCGTCCGTTCATGTGGACCCCGCGAACGCTATGTGCCGACCTGAGGGACCGTTGACAATCCGGAGAATGAGCCGGGAGGAGCTCGACACGGCCGTTGGATGGGCGGCCGAGGAGGGCTGGAATCCCGGTGTTCATGATGCTGGGGTCTTTTATCGGTCATATCCTGACGGCTTTTTCGCAGGTACGATCGACGATGAGATGGTAGCTTCTGTATCCCTCGTCGACTATCCTGGGGACCTCAGGTTCGGCGGATTCTACATCGTGCGAAAGGACCTGCGGGGTAGCGGCATCGGCAGGGCGATCCTCAGGTTCGTTCTGGAGAGCTCCCGGGAGAGGAACCTGGGGGCTGACGGCGTTAAAGCGATGCTCCCGACCTACCTGCAATACGGCTTCAAGTTCGCGCACTGGAACCACCGCTTCCAGGGGTGGGGCGGAGGCGAAAGGCCTGATGGCCTACAGCCCATCACCGAGCTGAACCTCGACCAGGTGGTCTCCTATGATCAGGCCATCTTCTCCGCTCCCCGTGAAGCCTTCCTGCGTTACTTCACCGCTCAAGAGGATTCAGTTGCTCTGGCCTCGTTCCGGGGAGGGGAGCTCGCAGGCTATGGCGTGATAAGGGAGTGCGGGGTCGCCCATAAGATCGGCCCCCTCTTTGCCGAGGATGGTAGGACGGCCGAGAAGATCCTCAGAGGCCTGATATCGAAAGTTCCGGGCGAGAGGTTCTTCCTGGACGTCCCGGAGCCGAACGTTGAGGGGATGGCCATGGCCCAGGACCATCACATGGAGGAGGTATTCACCACTGCCCGCATATATACGAAATATGCTCCCAATGTCCCCCTGGGCAAGGTCTTCGGGGTTACCAGCTTCGAGCTTGGGTGACCTCCCGGTGCGGCCATCAGATCGGATCCCGTCCTCGGTACATGATGCGCCTGTTTTGGAAGGCCGGTTTACAACGTTTTCATCTCACTGCGGAAAGGTCAGCTTTATGATTCGGCATCAGCATGAGGCGGTTCGCATGAACCGCATCGCGTCCGCCCTGCTGCTTTTCCTGGCTATCTTCATGATATTGCTCGGAGCGATATTCGTCATCGCTTCGGGGACGGAGAACATCCTGGCGGGCGGAGTGTTCCTCGCTATAGCGGCCCTGCTCCTCTTCTTTGTCTACCGTTATGAGAGGATCGAGGCGTCCAAGCCCAAGCTGATAAACCAGACCTTCAATGTTAAGATGGGCGGCTCCGGAGAGCTGAAACAGAGGGAGCTGAAGTGCCGCTCTTGCGGCGCGGCGCTGGAGGACAAGGACCTCAGGGTGGTGGACGGAGGCGTGGTGGTCAAGTGCCCCTACTGCGGGACCATCTATGCGTTCGAGGAGGAACCGAAGTGGTGACCCCACCTTCCAAGAGATGGGCAGCGTCATCGCGCTCCCTCCTTGTCTCCGTCTTGATATTGTTCAGCGTTCTCGTCCCGCTCCCGCTCGTTCCGACGTTCGCGGCGGAGGCCCAGGAGTACTCCTTCTCCGTGGCCGAGGAGCGGGTGAACGTCACCGTGATCCAGGACGGCAGCGTGGACATCGATTACGTCTTCCGCTTCGACAATGTGGCGTTCCTTGACGGCGTGGACGTGGGGCTTCCCAACAGCTATTACGACGCTAACTCGGCCCAGGCCAGCATAGTGGTCGACGGGGTGGCCTATTCGCCCAAGCTGATACATCCCTCCCCGTATGTCGACGTCGGCCTGGCCGTGGAGTTCGATGAAGTCACCATTGAGGAGATAGAGCGCACCGGCTCCTTCGTCCTGAACTTCCACGTGAACAACCCGCACATGGTGTACCGGAACGAGGTCGTGGACGGGACCGTGGGGGTGCAGTTCAAGCCCGCCTGGTTCGATCCGGACATGCAGGTCGGCAACACTGGGCTCCTGAACGCCACCATATTGATGCCCGCAGGCTTCACCAATATTTCCCAGGTCATGTGGTTGCAGGACCATCCCTACGACGCGCTCTATATCGATGAGGCGACCGGACGGATGGCCGCCACCTGGCAGTTCACCGGTGTGGATCCGGTGGACCAGGAGAGGGGCGCCTACAACGTCGGCGCCGGGTTCCCCCAGGAATACGTGGACGCCTTCTTCGAGCCGGGCGGCTCGGGCGGCCTTCTCGGGGACCTTGGCACGCTCGTATGCCTGTTGCTGCCCCTCATCCTCATCGCCGTGGTTATGGTCGTCATCATCGTCAGCATCGCCAAGGCCAGGAAAAGGAGGGAGGACTACTTCGAGCCGGAGATGAACGTGGTCGGGGCGGGACCCCGCAGGGACCTTACCGCAATCGAGGCGGCGGTGGTGCTGGAAAAACCCCTGGATACGATCGCTACCATGATCCTCTTCGGGCTTATCAATAAGAACAAGGTACGGGTGCTGTCCGATCAGATGCCCATGCGCCTGGAGAAGCTCTCCGACCAGGGCGACCATGACTACGAGACGGCGTACCTGGGAGCGATCGAGGGCGACGGCACGGTGTCCCGGACGGGGCTCCGCGGCACCATGGTGGACCTCATCCGCGCCACCTCCAAGAAGGTGCAAGGCTTCGACATAGAGGCGACCAGGTCATATTACCGCTCCATTGCCGACAAGGCCTGGAAGCAGGTCATCGAGGCCAAGACGCCCGAGGAGTTCTCCCGATCCCTCCAAGAGAGCAACGGCTGGATGATGCTGGACCGTGATTATGAAGCGAGGATGCGCAGGGACATCTTCCCCCTCCCCATCCTCCTGTATCCCCGCTACGGTCCGATCCCCGGCTGGCCGCAGGAAGCCGGTCCGGGGGTGAAGACCATTGCCCAGGACTACGTGGACAAGGTGCGGACCTCCAGCGAGAACGTGGTGAGGGACATCAGGGGGCTGACCCGCGAGGTCGTTCCCTACACCAATCCCGTTCCCATACCTCCGCCGGTCGCCCAAGGCTCGGGCGGGCACGGGGCCAGCTGCCACTGCGCTTGTGCTTGCGCCTGTGCATGCGCCTGCGCGGGAGGAGGGCGCTGATGCCTCTCCGCGACCGGTGGAGCGACCTGCTCGGCAGGGGCCTGGAGCCGGGGGCCCACCGCTTCGACGGGAAGGGCGACCTGGCCCACCACCGCTTCCATCTGAGAGTGGATGCGTGCCACCGGGGCGTCCTCATCGTCGACGCCTCCCGCCTGGTGGAGCTGAACGGCACCGCCCTGGACTACGCCCGCTGCCTGCTGGAGGGCCGTTCCGAGAAGGACGCGGCGCGGTACATGACGCACCGGTACAAGGGCCTGGGGGCCGAGACCGCCCTGCGGCACTACGCTCAGGTGAAGGAGCGGCTGGAGCGATTCATCCAAGGGGATGATGAGGTCATGTGCACCATAGGGCCCAACAAGCCCACCATCGGGGCGGACGATTTCCCCGCCCCGTACCGCATGGACCTTATCCTGACCTACCATTGCCAGAACCGATGCGGCCACTGCTATAACGAGCCAAGGCAGCTCGACGAACTCGGGACCGAGCGGTGGAAGGAAGCCATCGCGCGCCTCTGGGAGACAGGGGTGCCGCACGTGGTGTTCACCGGCGGCGAACCGACCCTGTTCCCCGGCCTCCGCGAACTCGTGACCGCGTCGGAGGAGTTCGGACAGGTGACGGGGCTGGTGACCAACGGCCGCAAGCTCCGCGAGCCCGGGTACCTCCGCGAGCTGGTGGAAGCAGGCCTGGACCATGTACAGATAACCGTGCTTTCGCACCGCGATGACGTTCACGACCGCTTGGCCGGGGACACTGGGGCGTGGAAGGAAACCATCGAGGGGCTGAAGACGGCGCTGTGCGAGGACCTGTACGTCAGCACGAACACCACCATCATGAGTTCCAACCTGGAGGAGATCGAGGGAACGATGCGCTTCCTCATCTCCCTGGGAGTGAAGAACATCGCCTTCAACGGGTTGATACGCTCAGGCCGGGGCAAGAACGCCGAAGGCGTGGAGATGCGGCAGCTGGAGGATGCGCTGGTGCGGCTGAAGGCCGTGGCTGAGGAGGCGGGGGTGAGGATGACGTGGTACACCCCGACCCCCTACTGCGAACTGAACCCCATCAACCTGGGGCTGGGGATCAAGCAGTGCACCGCCTGCTCCCTGAACATGGCCGTGGAGCCGGACGGGGCCGTTCTGCCGTGCCAGAGCTACTACCGGCCGCTTGGCAACATCCTCGTGGATGATTGGGCGGACATCTGGAACCACCGCCTGTGCAGGGACATCCGGGAGCGGAACTACCTCGACGGCAAGTGCGTGGACTGCGGGCTCCGGGACACCTGCGGGGGCGGCTGCCCCCTGGCCCGGGAGCATGGCGACTACTCTTGCCTCGACCCCCGCCCCGGGGCATGACCCTTCCTGGCGATGGCGTAGAAGATGGGATCGAACTGGAAGAGGCTGCCCTCATCCAAAGCTTCAGCCCACGCCGCCTTGACGCTTTCGAGCCCCTGCCCCTCACCTGCGGCATCGACTATCCACCCCCACTCCTCCTCGGCGTTCCGGCGGATCTCCTCGATGTTCCAGGCGCCGGGGTAGATGCCGATCCGGGGTACCAGGCCACAGGCGTGGAACAGGCCCGACAGCTTTCGCCCCATGAGCGGGTCGGCCCCCTCCAGCCTCATCCCTTCCACCACCAGGTCGCGGACCGGTGCCAAGGCCGCAGGATGATCGATCCGGCCCCCGTGGTCCGGCTCGGCCAGGCACAGCACCCAGCCCCGGGACACCCGGACCATCTCTCTCAGCGCTATTTCCGGGCCCTTGGTCCACAGCAAGAGGAAGGAGCAGCAGACGACATCGAAGGAGCCGTCCGCGAAAGGGAGCGTGCAAGCATCCCCCTGCAGAGCTTCAAGGCCTTTGCCCCTCGCTTTCCTGGCCATCCCGCGGTCCCGGTCCAGCACCGTGATGTCCATGCGGGAGGAGAGGTCCTCGGCCATCACGCCGGGGCCGCCGCCGACGTCCAGAGCGGCCGGCTTAGCGGCCGCAAATGTCGGGAGGACAAATGTGTCCAGGAGCCACAGGCGATACTCCTTCAGCCACAAGCTTTGGCGAGCAAGCTGCGCTTCATCGGTGAGTCCGGGGGCGCTCATCGAAGGAACGGAGCCCCTGGGCAAGCATAACACTTTTCTCGAGGAGATGATTGAAGAAGGTTAAGCGGTTTTCAGGCGGCATTCCTCTCTCAGCTGCGCCTCGAAGTCGTCGAACTTGACGCCGTACCGGGGAGCCTTGGTCCCGTGCCGCCGGACGGCCAGGGTGTCGTTCTGCTCTTCCTTGTCCCCGATCACGATGATGTAGGGGATCTTCTGCAGCTCGGCGTCCCTGATCTTCCCCTCCACCGTGCCGTAGCTCACGTCCAGGTCGACCCGGTACCCCTGGTCGAAGAGCTTGTTGCGAACGTCCTCGGCCGCCTTGGCGTTGTCGTCCTTGAAGGCGATGACGCGTGCCTGGATGGGAGCGAGCCAGACCGGCAGGTTCCCGTTCAGGTGCTCCAGCAATATGCCGATGAACCTTTCCAGGGAGCCGTAGATGGCCCGGTGCAGCATTATGGGGGTGTGGTCCTTGCCGTCGTCCCCCACGTATTTGATCTGGAACCGCTCGGGCATCTGGAAGTCCAGCTGGATAGTGGCGGTCTGCCACTCCCGGCCCAGGGAGTCCTTTATCTTGAAGTCGATCTTGGGGCCGTAGAACGCGCCGTCCCCCTCATTGACCTCGTACTTTACGCCCCGGTCATCCAGTGCGTTCCTGAGAGCGGCCTCCGCCTTCACCCACAGCGCGGGATCGCCCATGGAGTTCTCCGGCTTGGTGGACAGCTCCATGCGGTACTCGAACCCGAACAGCTTGTAGAACTTGTCGATGAGGTCGATGACCCCGTTGATTTCCTGCTCCAGCTGCTCTTCCGTGCAGTATATGTGCGCATCGTCCTGGGTGAACTGGATGACCCGGAACAGGCCGGACAGCACCCCGGAAAGCTCCAGCCGGTGGACCTCCCCCAGCTCGGACATCCTCAGCGGGAGCTCCCTATAGCTCCTCTCCCTGCTGCTGAACACCAGCAGGCCGCCCGGGCAGTTCATGGGCTTGACCGCGAACTGCCGGTCGTCGTAGTTGGTCAGGAAGATATTGTCCTTGTAGTGGCCCCAGTGCCCGGAGACCTTCCACAGGATGTCGCTCATGACCTGGGGCGTCTTTATCTCCTGGTACCCTGCCTTCCTGTGTTCCTCTCTCCAGAAGTCGATCAGGGCGTTCCTGATGATCAGCCCCTTGGGGTGCCAGAAGACCATTCCGGGAGCGACATCGTAAAAGCTGAAGAGGTCCAGCTTCTGCCCGATGATCCGGTGGTCGTTCTCCTTCAGGTTCTCCTTGCTGAGCCTTGCCTTGGAGATCTGCTTGAGCAGCGCAGCGGGGTCGATGGCCTCGGCCTTCTTCTCGGCCACCTTGATGTCCCTGGACAGCTCCGAGAGGGGGTGGCCCTTGCAGGCGATGTCGAAGGCCTTGTACCAGCCGAAAGGAGCGCGGTGGGTCTCGATATCATCGTCCATCAGAAGCTTCTCCATGTCCCGGAGCATCTTCTTACCGGCGGCCGGGGAGGACAGGGATGAAGACAGGTGGGCATAGGGGTACAGGACCACCCTCTGCGCCCCGACCTTGCCGACGATATCCTTGATGTTGGCAACGGCCTGCTTGGCGACCGCCTCGGGCTCCGCCTCGTCCTGCTTCTCCACGCTGATGAACGCCACGAGAACCTCGTCGTACCGCCCGTGCTTCTCCTCGTCAGTGATCTGATCGGCGACGGGCGTGGGCTTCTTGACGTTGAACTCCAGGAAATCAGCGTGAATGAATAAGGTCTTCATCGAGGGGGCAAGTAACTCCTGCCCTATATTTGTTCTTTTACGAACGGCAACACGCTCGCGGCATGGTGCCAGGCGGGGCGGTCGTGCCGCCCCCGAGCGCGCGTCCCGGATGGATGGGTCCGCCCCCTGCGGTCCGCGGCCCTGTCATCGGTCCGGGGTTCTATGGACCATAATGTTAAATCCAGAGAGTGAAATCTCTGGCGCGATGCAGAGCGGAAGGCGATCGCTTACAAGCTCAAAGAGCGGAGCCAAGAGCATCTTGGCCATCATCATTGTGGTAGTTCTCCTGGCCTCTACTATTGGAGCGTTCCTGTTCGTTACCGGGGACGCCTCGGCGAGCGGCACGGAAGTAAAGATCGGTTCCAAGGTCAAGCTGAGCTATATCGGCAAGCTGCCGGACGGGCGCGTGTTCGACACCTCCATCTACTCTGTAGCCGTCGACAACACCACTTATCCGAAGACCCCTCTGTTCAGCTTCTCGGGGACCAGCGACAAGCCTCTGGAGCTGACCGTCGGCCAGGGCGGGTACATCAAGGGCTTCGAATATGGCATCCTGGGCCTGAAGGCCGGGCAGACGAAGAACATCTCCATCCCGGTATCCCTGGGCTACGGTGCGATCGACAGCACCAAGCTCGTGACCTTTGATCTGACGGAGACCGTCCCTGTCACCGATGTTCTGACTACGGCCGAGTTCAAGACTATCTTCGGCGTGGACGCCACGTCCGTTTCCAAGATCACGGACCCCCGGTACGGGTGGGATGTCTGGGTGATCGGTGTGGATCCCGTCACCGGCCAGGTCACCGTCTGGAACGATGTGACCAGCGGCAGCACCTACAAGGCCTACGCCAACTCGGACGATGCATCCTATGGGTGGGACATCACCGCAACCGTCAGCGGGGGCAGCATCACGGTCGTGCACCAGCTTGACGGGTCCAGCGCCGGGTACGTGAAGGGCTACGATGGGGGCGACTCCTCTAAGTTCATCGTGTACCAGGTCGCCGACGGAAAGGTGACCATCAACACCGACAGCAAGGCCGAGGTCAAGGGGACCACCATATACTTCGTGGTCACAATCCTCAGCGTGTCCTGAAACCCTTTGAACCTTCTTCCCATCTTTTCATTGTCTCCCTGCCGATGAGCGCAGCCCCCGCTCCCAAAATCAGACCTCCGATGACGTCCGCGGGCCAGTGGACCCCCAGGAACAGGACCGCCAGCGCAGTGATAGCCAGGACGGCCGACAGCGCCACGCGCGCATGTCTCCTGTCGATGAGAGCGAACAGCGCCGCGCTCAGCTGGGTGACGTGCCAGCTAGGAAAACTCCGGCCGGGCGTCCCCAGGTCGGAGTGCAGCGGCCCCAGGACCGGATCGGAATACAGCAGCGGCAGTATGCCCGAGCCGGGATGCAGGGACGGCCTGGCCGAAGGGAACGCCAGGTGAAGGGCGATCCCGGACACGTACGCGATGGCGAGGCACAGGCAGTAGGTCCTCAGGGCGGGGACCTCGCCCCTCCACGCCAAAGTGAGAGGGACGACGATGAGCACGAAGGGAAGGCCCAGGATGTATGCAAGGCCGAGGGCCAGAACAAGGGGATCGGCGGGAAGGACGGCTTGTAGCCAGGACGGGATGCCGGGGAGAAAGGAGCTGGTAAAGGAGGTGATGTGCACTCCCACCGGCGAGCTCAACGGCACCGCCCTATTCATGGCGAGCTCAACGGCGTTGGACATGACCAGGAGCAAGAGCCAGGGCCACGCCGCGGAAAGGCTCTTTAGCAGAACGGAAGGTGAACGCCCCCGGGACAGCAGCGCGGCGGTGGTCGCGGCGGCCACGATCAGGACGAGGAGGACCGCGGTCCCAGGCCCCATGGGTCCACCTACTCCTCGGCGGCCCGGAGATATACCTTCTCAAGGTCCCTGGCCACGATGTTCCAGTCGTACTTCCTCATGTGGGCGCGGGCCTTCGCCCCTACCTCCCTGCGCTTCTCCCGGTCCGACAGCAGGAGGTTCAGAGCCCCCGCCATCGCCGGGGGGTCCTTGGGGGGCACCAGTATCCCGCCGTCGCCCACGATCTCGGGGAGGCCGCCGACCTGGGTGGCCACTACGGGCTTGCCCCAAGACATCGCCTCCGCCGCCGCCAGGCCCAGCGATTCGAACAGCGAGGGCATGGCGAACACCGAGCAGGAGGACATCAGCCTCTGCTTGGTGTCCTCGTCGACCTGCCCGGTGAACTGCACCCGGTCCTCCAGGCCCAGCCTCCCGGTCAAGGACTCCAGCCTATCGCGGTCCGGGCCGGAGCCCATGATGACCAGCCTGCCGTCGACCTGGGCCATGGCCTTGATGAGATAGGGCAGCCCCTTCGTGCCGACCAGCCTGCCGGCGAACAGGACGAAGCCGTCATCATGCCCGTTCCCCTCGGCCAGGTGCACCCCCGTTGGCACCACGTCCAGCTGCGCCTCGTCAAAGCCGCGCGACAGTAGGTCCCTCTTTACGAAGTCGGTGACGCAGATGACCCGGCGGTCCCTGATGTGCCGGGCGAAGAGGGAATCGTTGACCGTGCTGGCGGCCCCTATGAGCCCTTTTCCCTCGCCGAAGGTATTGTGGAATGTGAAGACCCACCTCCCGTCATACTCTGTCATGGCCCGGGTGTAGGAAGGCGCCCATCGGAAATGGAAGTCCACCAGGTCCGGCTCTATGCCGTTCAGCGCCTCCAAGACCCCCGGGGTAGAAACGAAGGGGGGATTGTATATGTTCAGGAATCGGGAGGGCAGCCTGCGGACGGTGTACCCGTCGATCTCCTCCACCTCCTTTGCCCCGTCCAGTTGGGCCGTGAGCACTACGACCTCATGGCGGCGGGAGAGGTGTTTGCACACCTCATGGACGCGGTGCTCTATGCCGCCCATGTACGGATAGTGGTACGGGTTAAGCTGGACGATACGCATTATCCATCCTCTTCTTCCGGATGTAAGTGGCCACCATGCTCAATGCTATGACCGCCACGATCATCGTCAGGGTGACCAGCCACGCAATATCGTTGCTCAGGTAGATGAAGAACAGGCCGCTGAGGACCAATATGACGCCGTATTTGCAGGAGCCGCCTATCATCACGTAGGTTAGGGACTTCCTCAGGTTCCACCCGCACAGCGCCACGAAGGCTCCCAGGAACGGAAGGATCGGAGCGACCCTGTTCACCAGGATCATCCTCTCGTCCGGGACCACCAGGAAATCGCGGAACTTGCGGACCGCTCTCTCTATCCTGCCTGATAGCCTGACGAACTTTACCACCGAATACAGCGTCAGGACGCCCAGGACCTCCGCGATCACTATGGTGGCGAGCATGCCCACCCCGAACAGGAACTGATCCGCACCGGTCTGTATCCCTGAGTTGAAGATGATCACGGTGAACAGCTCTGGGAGAGTGGGGAAGAGGATCGAGTCGACATAGAACAGTATGAATATGCAGATTAGCGCCCCCCACAGTCCCAAGGGCTTGAAAAGCTCACTGATTAGGTCACCGAAGGAGCTGAAGTCCATTCGGGTGGGTACAGCCTGTCCCCATTAGAAAACCTTTCCGTTAATGGCCGTTGGCCTTGTGTTCGACGGCGTACTTGTACAGGTCCACCAGCTTGACCGCGCTCTTCTCCATGCCGAAGGCCTCGGCCTTCCTGCGCGCGTTCTTCCGGACATCCTCGCCGCTCGAGAGCGCCGCGGACATGGCATCGGCGCACGAATCCGGCGAGTCATCGAAGAGGAAGCCGTCCTGGCCGGGGGTCACCAGCTCGGCGACGGCCCGGTAGTCGATCCCGGCCACGGGCTTCCCGCTGGCCATGGCCTCCAAGGCCGCCAGGCCCTGGGTCTCGAACTTCGACGCGATGGTGAAGGCGTCGCAGGCCGCGTAATACTGCGGCAGGTCGGCGTCAGGAACGAAGCCGGTGAATATGGTCTTCTCCTCGATCCCCAGCTCCGAGGCCATCTTCTGGTAGTGCTTCTTGGCTGGCCCCTCCCCTACGATCATTAGCCGGATGTCGCGGTCCTCGGCGGAGAGCTTCCTGAACCCTTTCAGCACCAGGTCCAGGTTCTTCTCCCAGGCGATCCTGCCCAGGTGGAGGAGCACCTTCTCCCCGTCCAGGCCATACTTGTTCCTGACCTCGGAGCCGTCGTTGGCGGGGCTGAAGCGGGCGGTGTCCACCCCGGTGGGAATGACCTCGATGCGCTTCATGTCGGGAGCGTAGTTCAAAAGCTCGGTGCGTATGGCGTCGGTTGGGGCTACCACCGCGTCAGCTCTCTCCAGCAGCTCCCGGAGGTATATCCAGAACAGCCGGTTGGTCATCCAGTCCGGTATAGGTATCCTGGCGTAGTACTTGGCCGCGTCGGTGACCATGGTGTGAAACGTCACCACCACCGGCTTGGACAGCGTCCTCCCGGCGAACATGCTGCGCAAGCCCATGAACAGAAGGCCATGGGTATGGATGAGGTCGACGTTCAGCTCCCTCAGTATCTCGCACTTGTTGGTCGGGAACATGGGGATCATGTAGCCAGGGTAGCTCTTGAAGCCCCTGGACTTGAAGTAGTATACCCCGCTCTCCCGGTCCCGGTAGTCCCAGGGCTCCGGGGCGAATATGAACACTTCGTGTCCCAGCTTCTCCAGTTCCTGCTTCGTGAGCAGTATGGAGGTGACCACCCCGTCCTTGGAAGGGAGGTACGAGTCGGTGAACATCGCGATGCGCAAATCCATCACCTTAGAACGCGCCCGAGCTTGGCGAGCAGTTCCTCAGGGCCCTGGGCCAGCAGGTATATCGCCGGCGATCGGGGGCCGCTCTTTATCAGAACCGCGTCAGGTACAAAACGTAGCTCCCTTAATACATCTTCCATGCTCAGGAGGCCGCTCTCCCGCTCCTTGGCCACTGCGTCGGCCGCCACCACGCTGAGCCCACTCTTTCTTAGCGCTTTCTCCTGCCGTTCCGAGGCCGGGAGGTCCAGGCTGGCACGGACGCCCTCGTCGAAGCGCATGGCCGTGAGCACCGGCGCGGCGTCCTCGGGCGAGGTATCGAAGCTTACGCCCCCGGCCCGCGCGCCGTACGCGATCCTCTCGTCCACGCTGCATACGTCGCCGGGGACGGCCGCTCCCGGCAGAGCGTAGAGGATCTTGCTCCCCCTTTCCGGGACCCACTCCGCCGGGACCAGCCCGGCATAGCTCTCCGCGGCCCGCTTCAGGCGGTCCGCCGCGTCCCACCGCTGGGCGTTCCTTACTACCCTGCCGATGGGGTCCACCACGGGGACGCCTTTCCCCACGGGATAGTTCGAGCGCACCGCCTCATTGATGATGATCTTCGCCGCCACCGCCGCCTCCCAAACCCCCATGCCCTTGGCCAGGTTGGCCGCCAGGAAGGAGGACAGTATGCACCCCCCTCCGTGCCCGCGGACCTCCAGGCGGGGCACTTCCAGCTGCAGGAACTTGCCGTTGAAGTACAAAGTGTCGGTGCAGGTGGCGCATTCCCCGTCGCCAAGATGCCCTCCCTTGAGCAGCACCGCCTCCGCGCCTATGTCCCCCAGCTCGCGGCAGGCTCTCCTCACGTCATCCTCGTTGCGTATCCTACGCCCCACCAGCGCCTCCGCCTCAGGCACGTTGGGCGTGAGGATGGTGGCCAGCGGGACGATCCTTTCCTTGATGGCGTCCACCAGGTCCGCGCGGCCCAGGGGGTCCCCGACCCCCGCTACCAGCACCGGGTCCACCACCAGAGGGACGTCCTCCCCGGATAGGCGCTGAGCCACCGCCTCCGCGATGGGTGCGGAGAACAGCATGCCGGTCTTGGCTGCCGAGACCGGCACGTCCTCCAGGACGGAGTCGATCTGGGAGACGACCACCTCAGGAGGGATGGGAAAGATGGAAGCGACCCTCTGGGTGTTCTGGGACGTGACGGCGGTCAGCGCGAACGCGGCGTGCACGCCGAGGGAGGCCATGGCCTTTATGTCCGCCTCGATGCCCGCCCCGCCCGAGGAATCGGAGCCCGCGATGGTCATTGCTACGAGCATGCCTCCACCAATCCACTACTGCTGATATAACTGCACCGCACCCGTTGGGCCCGCCCAGGTTTTTCATGTCCAGCGACGTGCGGTGTGGCAACTTTTAAATACACACCTACCTTACGAATAGACAATGAAGGCGACCAGCGGGCACTTCGTTTTCGACGATTCATTTGAGTTCAAGGACCTTGAGGAAGTGTTCCCGGAGATCCTGACCAACTTCCTCGAGGAAACGGACCAGATGCCCGATGACGATGACGTTATGCAGATGTTCATCTTCCTCAACGTCCAGGCGCTTCGCAGGAACGAGAAGCCCGAGGGGTACAACCGCAAGGGCCGCATGAGGCTCATCTTCCCCATAGGGGAGAACCAGTTCTACATCAAGTCCAACAACGCCAGCAGCGAGGTCGTCCGCCTGGGCGAGAAGATCAGCAAGATGCTGTCCAAGGCAGGGATCAAGCACACTCTGGAATGGAACGCTCTGGGCCGGCCGGACGAATAAGCCTCACTGCCGGGAGCCCAGCACCGCGCCGACCATCGAGCCGAACGTTATTATCGCCGCCGCCAGCACCGCCCAGTCCACGCTGACGCTCTCCGCGAATATTATGTCCGCAGCGGTCCTGACGAAGAAGAGCGTTATGGCGAAGTAGACCACGCTCAGCAGGATCATCACGATGGTGCTCACCATCGCGGTGATGATGGCCCTGCCGGTGTCCCATACCATTCGTCGGTCCCTCCGCTATTGGACTCTCAGCGCCGCGGATAAATAACTTGTTCACGGGTCCGGGGCGGCAGCGCGGCGTTCAGGCCGACCGGGCCAGGTTCGCGAACGCTTTCCGGATGTTCTCCCGCTCCCTGGCCGCGAACACGCCCTGGCGCTCCAGCGACTCGGTGGCATGGTGGACCTGCTCCGGCATAGCGTCCGGCGAGGTGCCGCCGAGGGAACGGCGGCGGCGCACGCACTTCTCGATGGGCAGGACCTCAAACACGTCCTCCCCGATGAGGCCGCTGAACGTCACCAGCTCGTCGAGGGACAGGTCGTCCAGCCGCTTCCCGCGGTCGATGCAGTAGCGGACCGCCCCGCCCACGACCTCGTGGGCCTTGCGGAACGGCATGCCCTTGACCACCAGGTAGTCGGCCAGGTCGGTGGCGTTGAGGAACCCCTCCTTGGCGGCCTCGAGCATGCGGTCCTTCCTGAACTTCAGGGTGGATAACATGGCCCCGCACATGCGCAGGCAGGGGACCAGGCGGTCGTACGAGGCGAACAGTGCGCCCTTGTCCTCTTGGAGGTCCCGATTGTACGAGAGCGGGAGGCCTTTCATCGTCACCAGGATGTTCACCAGGTCCCCGATGGCGGCCCCCGCCCGTCCGCGGGTGAGCTCGGCCACGTCGGGGTTCTTCTTCTGCGGCATGATGCTGCTCCCGGTGGAGTAGGCGTCGGCCATCTCGATGAAGCCGAACTCGGGCGATGACCAGTACGCCAGCTCTTCGCACAGGGACGACAGGTGCACCGCGCACAGCGAAGCGTTGAAGAGGTACTCGGCGACGAAATCGCGGTCCGAGACGCCATCGATAGAGTTGGCGCAGGGGGCCTCGAAGCCCAGCAGCTTGGCGGTGTACCGGCGGTCGATGCTGTACGTCGTCCCCGCCAGGGCGGCCGAGCCCAGCGGGCTGACGTTCAGCCGCTGGTACGAGTCCATGAGGCGCTCGGCATCCCTCTGCAGGCGGGCCTGATGCGCCATCAGGTGGTGGCCCACGGTGATGGGCTGGGCGTGCTGCATGTGGGTGAAGCCGGGCATCAGGGTCTCGGCGTTCTCCTTGGCGGTGTCGATGAGGGCCTTCTCCAGCCCCATGATGGCGATGACGGTGTCCAGGACAGCGTCGCGCAGGAACATGCGGACGTCGGTGACGACCTGGTCGTTGCGGCTCCGCGCGGTGTGCAGTCTGGCACCGGCGTCCTTGACCTTGTCGGTGAGCAGGAACTCGACGTTGGAATGGATGTCCTCCAGCTTCGGGTCGATGGGGAGGGTGCCGTCCTCCACCTGGGCCAGGATCTCCTTGAGGCCCGCCTCTATCTTCTCGCCGTCCTCCTTGGAGATGATGCCCTGCCGGGCGAGCATGCGGGCGTGAGCTATCGAGCCCATGACATCATAGCTTGCCAGCCGCTGGTCCACATCCAGCGATGAGGTGAAGGCCAGAGTGGACTCGGCCGCGCCTTCCTTGAACCGTCCCGACCACAATACTTTCTGATCGTTGCTCAATGACATCCCTCTTTGTTGTTCCAGAACGAGTGTGCAATAAGCAGGTGAATAAAATAAATTTGGGAAAGGGGTTTGGCCGTTACTTCTTGGCCTTCTTGACGGCGGTCTTGGCGGCGGCGACCTTCTTCTTCGCTGGCGCCTCCACGATCTTCACCTTGGACCTGTGGGCGGCGGCCACGGTCTTCAGGGGCAGGCCCCACACGTAGATGAAGCCCTTGGCAGAGGTGTGGTCGAACTCGTCACCCTTGGCGTAGGTGGCCAGGCCCTCGTTGTACAGCGAGTACGGCGACTCGCGTCCCACCACCTCGGCGCTGCCCTTGTACAGCTTCACCCTGATGGTGCCGGTGACGTACTCCTGGGTCTTGTCCACGAAGGCGTTCAGCGCCTCCACGAGCGGGGAGAACCATAGGCCGTCGTACGACATCTCGGCGAAGCGCTGCTCCACGCCCTTCTTGTAGGAAAGCGTGTCCCTGGTCAGCACCATTCCCTCCAGGGCCTGGTGGGCCTTGATTAGAACGACGGCGGCGGGGCACTCATAGGTCTCGCGGGACTTGATGCCGACCAGGCGGTCCTCCACGTGGTCGATGCGGCCCACCCCGTTCCCGCCGGCCAGCTTGTTGAGGCGGACGATCAGCTCAACGGACGGGAGCTTCTTGCCGTCCAGGGAGACGGGGACGCCCTTCTCGAACCCTATCTCGACGTAGGTGGGCTTGTTGGGCGCCTTCAGCGGGGACACCGTCCACTCGTGGGAGTCCTCGGGAGGCTCCTTGGAAGCGTCCTCGATCACGCCGCACTCGCAGCTGCGGCCCCACAGGTTCTCGTCGGTGGAGTACGGGCACGCCTTCTTCACGGGGATGGGAATGCCGTTCTCCTTGGCGTAGTCGATCTCCTCCTCGCGGGTCATGACCCACTCCCTCATGGGGGCGATTATCTTGAGGTCCGGGGCGAGGGCGCCGATGGAGACGTCGAAACGCACCTGATCGTTCCCCTTGGCGGTGCAGCCGTGGGCGATATGGGACGCGCCTTCCTTCCTGGCGACATCCACCAGCAGCTTGGCGATGAGCGGCCGGGCAATGGAGGTGGACAGGGGATACACTCCCTGGTACAGGGCGTTGGCCTTCAGGGCCGGCCAGCAGTACTCCTCGGCGAACACCTCCTTGGCGTCCAGGGCGTACGCGGACACCGCGCCGATCCCCTTGGCCCTCTCCATGTTCGCCTTCATATCCCCGGGCTGGCCGACGTCTATGGACACGGCCACGACCTCAAGGCCGTACTTGTCCTCCAGCCACTTTATGGCCACAGAGGTGTCCAGGCCGCCGGAGTACGCCAGGACGATCTTGTTCTTGGTGGAGCTTGAACTCTTACCCTTCTTGTTGCTGGACTGCATTACGATCTTTCGGTCCACCTTGAACAGATTATAAAGGATTGATGAACGACCTCCGACAAACAGCACCTTCGTAGTCCCTTGGGAGACACCAGGGAAGGCTCAGGGGCCAGCTAGTCCCTTCTGCAACAGCTAGGGGGTGTAGTGTCTCATTTGGGTCATCATCCTTAAGGTTCGCACCTTTTTATCACAGCCTCTTAACACGAGCTACGAGGACAACTGGAATGATAAAGGCCGCGATCGTTGGAGGTTCCGGGTACACCGGTAGCGAGCTGGCACGCATTCTCTGCCGGCACCCCGAGATATCGCTGGAGGCTGTCACCTCCAGGCAGAACGCCGGTACGCCGGTGTCGAAGATACTCCCCTTCCTGAAAGGCTTCACCGACCTCACCTTCGAGGCCCAGCTGGCCGACGGTGCGGACTACGACGTGGTGTTCGCCGCCACGCCCCACGGGGCGTCCATGGCGGTAATCCCATCCCTCATGAAGAGCGGGACCAGGGTCATCGATCTCAGCGGCGACTACCGCCTCCGGGACCCCCAGACCTACGAGAAATGGTACGGGCACCCCCATACCGACCTCCCCGGGCTGGGGAAGGCGGTTTACGGCATGGCCGAGCTGTTCAAAGACGACATCGCCAACGCCCGGCTGGTGGCCAACCCCGGCTGCTACCCCACCTGCTCGGTGCTGTCCCTCGCGCCGTTGATGGCCTCGGGACTGGCCGAGGGCAAGGTCATCGTGGACGCCAAGAGCGGAACGTCCGGCGCGGGGCAGGAGCCGTCCAAGAGGCTCCACCATCCCGCCTGCGGCGCGTCCGTCACCCCATACAGCATCGGCGCGCACCGCCACACTCCCGAGATCAAGATGGTCCTGGAACGGGTGCGCGGCGTTCCCACCGAGGTCGTGTTCACTCCTCACTTGCTGCCGATCGTGCGCGGCATGCTCACCACCAGCTACGTCTCGGTCAAGGAGGGCACCACCGCCGAAGACGTGGACAAGGCATACTCTGATTTCTATTCCGGCCGCAGGTTCGTCCGCCCCTCCGTCGCTCCGGCGATCCCCGCCACCACGGGGTCGAACTTCTGCGAGATAGGGCATCAGCTGGTGGGGGAGAACACCGTCGTGGCGATGGGCGCCCTCGACAACCTGGTCAAGGGCGGTGCCGGCCAGGCCGTGCAGAACGCGAACATAATGTTCAAATTGGATGAGGCCATGGGGCTCGACTATCCCGGTCTGGGGGTATGAAGGATGGAAATAATCGATGGCGGAGTAACAACTCCCAAGGGTTTCAAGGCGTCTGGAGTTCACTGCGGCATAAAGAAGGAGCGGCTGGACCTGGCTATGATCTATTCGGAAAGGCCGGCCTTTTCCGCCTGCGCGTACACCCAGAACAAGATGCGGGCGGCGCCCATCGAACTGATGATGAAGCGGTCCAGCCCCAAGCTGCAGGCCTTCGTGATCAACAGCGGCAATGCCAATGCCATCACCGGCCCCCAGGGCATGAAGGACGCCATCGCCATGTCCGAGATCGCCGGCAAGGCGCTTGGCCTGGAGCCTGAGATGGTGGGCGTATCGTCCACCGGGGTCATAGGGCGCTTCCTGCCCATGGAGAAGCTCGCGGCCGGGATCAACGCATCGCCGGCCGAGATGGGGCGCGGGCGGGACTACGATCACAAGGCCGCGCAAGCCATCCTCACCACCGACAAGGTCATCAAGGAGGCTGCCTGCCAGGTAACGCTCAAGGACGGGACCGTGGTCACCATCGCCGGCATGGCCAAGGGTTCCGGCATGATCTCGCCGTCCATGAAGACCCAGCACGCCACCACCTTGAGCTTCATCACCACCGACGCGGTGCTGACCAAGCCGCCGCTGTACAAGTTCCAGGATTGCATCAACAAGAGCTTCAACATGATCAACGTGGACGGGGACCAGAGCACCAACGACATCTCCGTGCTGATGGCCAACGGGGCCGCCGGCGGAAGGGCCGTGGATGACGATCACGAGTTCTGGAAAGGGGTCCTGTACGTCCTGCAGTCCTTGGCCAAGATGGTGGTCATCGATGGGGAGGGCGCCACGAAGCTCATCGAGCTGCACGTCTCCGGTGCCAAGACCGACAAGGAAGCGAGGACCACCGGCCGGTGGATCATCTCGTCCAGTCTGGTCAAGACCGCCATCTTCGGCGCCGATCCCAACTTCGGGAGGGTGCTCGCGGCGCTGGGCAACTCCGGCAGCGAGTTCGATATCGACAAGGTCAGGCTGACCATCGGCAGCGCAGGACAGGAGGTCATCCTCTTCGAGGGGGGCGTCCCCCAGGTCAAGCCGTGCTCCGAGGCCGAGGTCACCGCCCGCAGGCTCCTGTCGCAGCCCCGCATCACCATGTCCCTGGAACTGGGCGTGGGGAACGGGTACGCTGAGGCATGGGGCTGCGATCTCACCTACGAGTACGTGAAGATCAACGCCGAGTACACCACCTAAGGCGGCGGCCATGAACGCGTCGAGTTCCACGGGCAAGCGCATCCTCATCAAGTTCGGAGGGAACGCGCTGAGCGGCGAGGGCGACCTGAAGCGCTTCAGCGAGGACATCGCCCGGCTCCTGCGCTCCGGCGTCTGGCCGATCATAGTGCACGGCGGGGGGCCGGAGATCAGTCAGGAGATGGAGAGGCGCGGCCTCAAGGTGAAGAAGGTCTCCGGGCTGCGCGTCACCGACGACGCCGCGCTGCAGGTGGCCGCTGAGGTACTGGCCCGCATCAACTCCGAGATAGTCGCGTCGCTGAAGGGCGAGGGAGTGGATGCCGTGGGCATGTGCGGCTGCGACTCCCGCGCGGTGGTGGCGGCGAAGATGCCGCCGGTGGCGGCCAAGGACGAGGGCGGCAGGGACATCAAGGTCGACCTGGACCGCGTGGGCGAGGTGTCCCGGGTGGACCGCTCGGTCCTGGAGCCCCTGGTGGCGTCGGGGAAGGTGCCGGTCATCTTTCCCATATGCGCCGGCGAGGATGGCGGCAGGCTCAATGTAAACGCCGACACTGTAGCGGCCAGCGTGGCCAGGGCGGTCGGCGCGGACGAGATGATATTGGTGACCGACGTGCCGGGCATACTGAAAGGGGGCGAGGGGGGCAGGGAGGTCATCCCGTCCCTTACCCTGTCCGAGGTGGACGAGCTCATCGCGGGGGGCGTCATCACCGGGGGCATGATCCCCAAGGTGGAAGCGTGCCGCGCCGCCCTCGGCAGCGGCGTCAGCGCCGTGCTCATGCTGAACGGGAAGGAGCCGCACTCCATGGTGAGGAAGATGATCCAGCACGAGAAGATCGGCACCGAGATAACGGTCGAGTGATTATGAATATCGAACAAGTCAAGGAACTGGACAAGCAATACCTGTTCCAGAACTACGCGCGCCAGCAGGTGTGCTTCGATCGCGGCGAGAAGGAGTTCCTCTACGACCTCGAAGGCAAGAGGTACATCGACCTGGTAGCGGGCATCGCCGTCGTTTCGCTCGGCTACTCCCACCTCGCGGTGGTGAGGACCGTCTGCGAGCAGGCCCAGAAGCTCATGCATGCCTCGAACCTGTACCTGAACAGGGAGCAGGCTTTGGCGGCCGAATCTATCGCCTCCATCGCCCCGGCGCCCCTGAGTGCCACGCTTTTCGTCAACAGCGGGGCAGAGGCCAACGAGGCCGCGCTGAAGCTTGCGGTCAAGCATACCGGGCGCACCCGCCTGGTATCGACCAACAACTCCTTCCACGGCCGCATCGCCGCGTCGCTGTCGGCCACCGGCCAGCCGAAGTACCAGCATGGCTTCGAGCCCCTGCTCTCCAAGGCCTTCGACTTCGTCGACTACGGCGACGTCGAGGCCCTCAAGGGCGCGGTGACCAAGGACACCGCGGCGTTCATCTGCGAGCCGATCCAGGGCGAGGGAGGGGTGATCCCCGCCGGCGAGGAGTTCTTCCGCACCGCCCGGGACGTGTGCGACGAGAAGGGCGCCCTGTTCATAGTGGACGAGGTCCAGACCGGGATGGGGCGGACGGGCAAGTGGTTCGGCTTCCAGCATTACGGCGTGGTGCCGGACATAGTGAGCCTGGCCAAGGCCCTGGGGAACGGGGTCCCCATCGGGGCGTGCCTGACCTCCCGGGAGATAGCGTCGACCTTCACTCCCGGAACGCACGGCACCACCTTCGGAGGGAACCAGCTCGCCTGCGCGGTGGCCAGGACGGTCATCGAGACCATGAAGGCCGAGAGGATCCCCGACCGGGCCGCCGACATCGGCGGAAAGTGGATGCGGGAGCTGAGCTCCATCGCCTCGGGGTCCGACGTCGTGAAGGAGGTCCGCGGGAAGGGGTTCATCATCGGAATGGAGATGGGCGACGAGGCCAAGAGGCTGCAGGAGCTGGCGTTCCGGAGCGGCATCCTGGTCAACGTCTGCGCTGGCAGGGTGGTCCGCCTGATCCCGCCGCTCATCGTGAGCGAGCGGTCCCTCCGGGAGTTCAACGGCATCTTCAAGAGCTTCCTGGCCTCCTCGGCCAAGGGTTGAGCTCGCCCCTTCCTTCCTTTTTTCATCCTGTGAGCGCGGCCGAGCTCGCGCATGTATTATGACGGCGGGCCGGGATTATCCCCCGGATCACTGATATGGACCTCGGACCGAGGAGCATCAAGGAATATTATGAGGAGTACCTGCCCCTGGGCGACCGGCTGGGCGAGTGCTTCTACGCCGTATGGATGGTGGTGGTCACCCTGGGGCTCTTGGGCGGCATCGCCGGCTCCCGGCTCGAGGTGCTCACGGTCATCCTCCTGGCCTTCTCGGTGAACGCCGTATGGGGCATCATCGACGGCCTCTCCGTGATGTACGGGAACCTGATAAACCGGGCCAAGGCCGACCAGGTGGTGTACGACCTCCAGGTCCTCAACGACCCGGGGACCAGGGGTTCCGCCATGGATGCCCTGGACGACACCATCGCCGCCGGGCTGAGCAGGGAGCAGAAGAAGCGCATTCTTGACGAGATCGCCGCGGGCGTCCCCGAGCGGGACCCCCGCACCGCCTCGTACCGGCCGGGCAAAGCGGACCGGCGCTATGCCCTGGGGATCGTGGCGATAGACGTGCTGTTCGTCATCCCCCTGGTGGCCCCGCTGCTCCTGTTGGGGGACCTCAAGGGCGGGATATACTGGTCGCGGCTGATGGCCACCGCCATGATGGCCGTCCTGGGGGCGGCTTATGCCAGGAACCTGAACCGCAGGAGGTGGCCGGCGGTCCTGTTCCTGGCTGCGCTGGGATTCACGGTGTTCTCCATCAGCTATGCGACTGGTTGGTAGGCGCGGGCGTCACCCGAAAAGCCGCTTGAAAGTGTCCTTGATGACCGACCCGGCCGGGGGGAGAACGAACCATACGAACTCGTCGCAGCCGATGCACCGCTGTTCCACTCCCACGGAATCGTCCGTGAAGGTGATCTGCTGGCGAAGCCCACATTTGGGACATTGGACCGTCTTGGTCAAGGGGACACTGCGATGCATGCTGGACCATTGCATCCCCTCGGTGAAAAACATTAGGGGCTCACTCGTCGTCGAGGCTCCACTCGTCCTCGGGGAAGTCCCAAGGCTGTCCGCGGAGGTAGCCGTCCACCACCGCTTCCGACATCTCGATAGTGATGGTGTATCCGTTCTCGTCCTCCTCTACGGCCCTGACGAAGCCTATCAATATATCCTGCTCCTCGAACGGGGCGAAGCCGTCGGTCCTGAACCGCTCCGCCAGGCTCCTGGCCTTCTCGTCTGAGCGGGCCGCTTGGATCTTCAGTAGGACGCTCGGCTCAGGCATCGTTCAATTTCAATGCAAGGTCGCCTTATTTCAAGTGATGGCATCACTTCGGCGGGAAGGGGAGGAAATCATGAGCTATCTCGGCGCCCGGCCGCTGGCGTGGTGGCCCCCCAGCGGTCCCTGGTGAAAACATTTAAGAGCAGACCCCGTTATTCTCTCGACCCAATGAAAAAGGAAGTGCAGAAGGAGAGCATAGCTGAGAGGACCAGGGTGTACATTGACGCGCACCCTAGCGTCAAGGATTGCATTTCCAAGGATCTCATAAACTATTCTTCATTGGCCCGGCTCATAATGAGAGACCTCAACATATCCAATGAGGAGGCCGTCATGATCGCCTGCCGCCGCTACGCCGTGAAGCTGGGGAGGCAGGACCATGAGAACGAGATCCTCCGCGTGCTGCGAAACTCCCGCCTGGAGCTGAAGACCAAGATCTGCATTGTCACCGCCAAGAACGACTGGACGGTCCTGCACCGGCTGGAGGCCATCTTCAAGAAGCTCCTCAACGAGAAGTCGATCATGCAGGTGATCCAGGGTACCCAGGCCATCACCATCATCGCCGATGAGAAGCTGAAGGCCGAGGTGGTGAACTCGGTGGGGCCGGAGAACGTGGTCAAGACTCGTATGAACTTAGTGGAGATCTCGGTGAAATCGCCGGAGCGCATCAGTGAGACCAGCGGCGTGTTCGCGTACCTGGCCAACAACCTCGCCGACGGGGGCATCAATGTCCTGGAGTCGGTCAGCGTGTTCACCGACACCATCTTCATCGTCGACGCCGACGACATGATGCAGGCGTACTCCATCCTGTCGAAGTGCATCGAGTCCGCGGAAAAGATGAACCCGGAAGATTGAGGGCAACTTTGGCTTTCCATCCGCCCCACAAATCACTTTGTGGCGGAGGGTTCGAATCCCTCCGTGTGCGCCTCCATTCCATTCGGACATCCAGTCCTTAAAGTCGATAACCATTTTCGGCGCTCTGGAGGGAAGTTGCATTAAATGTCATTATTTTCTTTCTCAGCCACAATCATGGCTGAAGGTTCCCCTATGGCTTAGGATGTCGGCGCCAATATCTACGGGCCGGTTCGAATCGAGCAGAGGCTGGACAGAATTGAGAAAAAAGTTGACTATGATAGAATGTCATCCTTTTTGATCCAACGTCATTCTTTCCGATAGCTCTTGTGCAATCCTAGGCCCATCATTCATCGATCATCTTCATGTTAGATGCGGCATGGCATTGGCTTGGTTCTATGGGTCTTCTGTTTGCTTTCGCCAGTTCGATATGCGAGACTACGTGAAATTGAAGCCTCTGACTATGAAGAGACATCATTGGTCGGAGGTGGAGTCATCGTTATCGTTACTATGGTGTAAACCGATATGTCGCGCCACGCCAGAAACGGTATTATATCGCCCGAGCCCAACGTTGTAGCGACAGGACATGGGGAAGCACGCCAGGATCGTAGTCGAGCCTCCGGGGCCGAAGGCTCGCGCTCTTATAGAAAAGGACCGTCGCTACATCGCCACCGCCACCAAGGCCCACCCGCTGGCAATTCGTGAGGCCAGGGGAGGGACCGTCACCGACGTGGATGGCAACACCTACATAGACTTCGTCGCGGGGGTCTCTGTTCTCAACGTCGGCTTCCAGCACCCCGCGGTGGTCAAGGCGGTGCAGGAGCAGGCGGGCAGGCTGTTCCACTACGCTGGCACCGACTTCTACTATGACGCCCAAGTCGAGCTCGCCCAGAAGCTTGATGAGGTGACGCCCGGGAACTATGAGAAGAAAGTGTTCTTCAGCAACAGCGGGGCCGAGAGCAACGAGGCGGCCATGAAGCTGGCCCGCTGGCACACTGGGAGGAAGAGGTTCATCTCCTTCATCGGTGGCTTCCACGGCCGCACCATGGGCGCGCTGTCGCTGACGGCGAGCAAGGCCGTGCAGCAGGAGAGGTACTTTCCCCTGGTGCCGGGGGTCGAGCACATCCCCTACGCATACTGCTACCGCTGCGCCTACGGCATGAGCCCGGAGAGCTGCGGCATGCACTGCGCCAAGGTCCTGGAGGAAGTGTACTTCCCGACCTTCCTGCCGCCCGAAGAGGTGGCGGCGCTGTTCGTGGAGCCAGTGCAGGGGGAGGGCGGCTACATCGTGCCGCCCAAGGCGTTCGTGCCGGAGATATCGAGGATATGCCGGGAGCACGGCATCCTGCTGGTGGATGACGAGGTCCAGGCCGGAATGGGCCGCACCGGCAGGATGTGGGTGATCGAACATTCCGGGGTGGTGCCGGACGTATTGTGCACCGCCAAGTCCCTGGGCTCCGGCACTCCCATCGCGGCCACGGTGTTCCCCGCCCCCATGGACTTCGGGCCGGCGGCCCACTCCAACACCTATGGCGGAAACCTTCTCGCCTGTGCCGCCTCCCTCGCTACGTTCAAGGTCATCGAGGGCGAGGGCCTGGTAGCCAATGCGGAGAGGATGGGAGCTTACCTGAACAAGCGCCTGTCGGAGCTGCAAGAAAAGTTCGACGCGATTGGCGACGTGCGCGGCCTGGGGCTGATGCAAGCCATCGAGCTGGTGAAGGACCGCCGCACCAAGGAGCCGGCCTCCGAGTTCAGGGATGGGGTGACCGATTTCTGCTTCAGGCACGGGCTCGTCCTCCTCGGAGCGGGGCGATCAGCCATACGCTTCGTGCCTCCCCTGAGCACGGACGAGAGCGTAATCGACGAAGGGATTGATATCCTCGCCAGCGCATTGCGCGACGCCGCAAGGTGACGGAATGAAGCACTTCAGGGCGAGCTCGGGCGAGTGGGTGGAAGGGAAAGGGTACCGCAAGAAGAGGCTGCTGGGCCAGGGGTTCCTGCCGAAGAACGTCGACCTGGTCCAGGAGGTCCGCTTTCGGAGGGGAGAGGCGGTGCCGCCGCACTACCACAAAGTCCAGACCGAGGTATTCTATGTCCTTGGCAGAGGCTCCTTCGTCGTCAGCGGTACCCGCCTCTCCCTGGAGCCCGGGGACATTGTGGTATGCGAGCCGGGAGAGGTGCACGAGACCCCCGCGGCGGAGGAGGACTTCGGGTTCCTTGTGCTCAAGGTCGACTACCGGGATGATGACACTGTCTGGCTGTGAGCAGGACATGGACTGGTGACGTGCTGCATCGACTCCGTCAAGCCCCGGCTGGATGATCTTATCAGGCCCCATGGATAGTTTAATATGGAAAGTATACTTTCCATATTCAGGCAACGGAATGAAGAACCGGCTTGAAGAGCTTCGCAGGCGGCGAGGTCTGAAGCAGGAAGAACTCGCCGATCTTCTGGGAGTATCGAGACAGACCATCGGGTCCCTGGAGAACGGGCGGTACAACCCATCAATAGAGCTGGCGTTCAAGATCGCGAGGTACTTTGACCTGAGCATCGAGGAGGTCTTCATTTATGAGGGGGCGTGACCAATGAACGGGAAGAATCTCTTGCCATATGTGCTCCTGGCAGCGCTGGGCGCGACTTTGCTCGCCATAGGGGCCTTTGTCTTTGTCGACGAAAGCGTGAAAACGATCTCGGGCTTATGCTACGGGCTCGGTGCCGCGGCGGCATCCGTGGGCATCGGCAACGTGGTTATCAGGCTGTTCATAAACGAGGACGGGGAAACGATGAGGCGGAAGGAGATCGAAGTGAACGATGAAAGGAACGTGAGGGTCCGGGAGAAGGCCGGGTCAAAGGCCAATTTCCTCATCGTGCTCGCCATATCGGCGGTCATCATGATATTGGGGATCATTGGCGCGGATGTCGGCGTCCTCCTCGTAGTCTCATCTTTGTTGGTGCTGGAGCTCGTGCTGGTTATCTCCCTGACCCAGTATTATTCCAGCCGAATGTAGCACGGCATGGCCGTTCATGGGGATAATTGGAGCCACCAGGGAGATTCGAACTCCCGACCTGCTGATTACAAGTCAGCCGCGCTACCGAGCTATGCCATGGTGGCCTATGACCTCGAATTCAACACTGTGATTTGAACTTTATGTGTGAGGCGGCCTCGGATGAAGGCAGGGGTAAAATTCAGTCCGGCGGGAGCATGCTCCACACACATTGAAAACAGGGCCTGCCGGAACACCACAAACTATAAAATCAACGAATTAATGACACCACCTCATATTCAGCCATTGATTCAGGGTGATATTTATGTCCAATGAAGATACCAACCAAGCCGCTAAGGTCGTCAAGGGAGACATTGTACGCATCGACTTCGACGGCTGGACCGAGGATTCGAACGAGATCTTCGACACCACCAACGCCGAGACCGCCAAGGACAACGGCGTCTACAACGAGAAGCTCCAGTACGTCCCCATCCCCATCTTGGTCGGGGGCGGCAGAGTGTTCCCCGGCCTGGATGAGGCCCTTGAGGGCGCTGAGGTCGGCAAGGAGTACGACATTGTGGTCCCGGCCGAGAAGGCAGCCGGGCAGAGAGACCCCAAGCTCGTGGAGATGCTCCCTCTCAGGGAGTTCCTGAAGCAGGAGATCGAGCCCCACGTCGGCATGGAGGTCAACATCAGGAACCGCGTCGGCATCATCACCGCCGTCACCGCCGGACGCGTCCGCGTCGACTTCAACAGGCGCCTCGCCGGCAAGAACCTGAAGTACCACTTCAAGGTGCTCTCCAAGACCGAGGGCGACGAGGAGAAGGTAAAGAGCATTCTGGAGATGGACTACGGCACCACCGAGGGCTTCGGCATCACCGTCGACGGCAAGGACGTCAGCATTGTCCTGCCCGATGTCGGCAAGTACGACCAGAAGTGGATGCTCGCGAAGTACCGCGTCGTGGCCGACCTCAGGGAGGCCCTGGGCGCCCTGAACGTCCGCTTCATCGAGGAGTACGTCAAGAGCGCTCCCGCCGAGGTCGCTGAAGAAGCTGCCCCGGAGGAGATCGCCGAGGAAGAACTCCCCCAGGAGAAGCAGTAAGCTCAAACCCCTCAGCAAACCTTTTCTATCCAATTCCCTTATGCGAACACAAGCACACGTGGCCTAGCTTGGATATGGCGGCAGCCTCCTAAGCTGCAAGTCGAGGGTTCGAATCCCTCCGTGTGCGCCTCTATTCTAATTCGGATGTCCCCCAGAGATTTTGGCCTGACCGCTTCACCGGACCTGCCCCTCGGCGCTGGCTGAACATTTTGGTGAACTCCTTTTTGTGCACACCCCCTCCATCCAGCGTAATTTTCTCAATATTTATATGCGTTTAAAAACGATCGTTCTACATCGGAAAAATGAGGTGACATACTTGGGGAACACACGACCGCAACTTGTGCAGGACGATGAGCAAAAAACTGCCAAGAGCACCGCCAAGCAAGCCGAGGGTGAAAGCGCCGTGCTGGACGTTATCGCCGCGATGCCAGGGGAATACCGTGCCATGGGCGAGCGGCCTCACGCCGTGATCATGGCCAGCGTCCCCTCCCTGACGCCTAGGCTCTGGTATGGGATGCCCGCATACGCCAAGGATGGCAAGATCGTCTGCTTCTTCCGCGCCGGAGAGAAGTTCAAGGAGAGGTACATGACGCTCGGCTTCAATGACGTGGCGAACCTTGATGAGGGAGTCATGTGGCCGGTCGCCTTCGCGCTGAAGGACTTGACCCCCGCCGAAGAGGCTAGGATTGCCGATCTGGTGAAGAAAGCGGTGAGCTGAGCGCATCGTTCTCGGAACGAAATCAGCCTGGCTGCTAACATGGAGCTACTGTTTTCCTTTGCTTCAGCTTTATTTAGAGTTCCATACTCGAACATCGGGGGAGCGACAGGAGCCCGTTCATAACCACCCCTGCACGACCGTCGATTAATGTTGGTGTTCCTCGCCGCCCCTCACCCTCCTGATCGAGCTGTTCTCCGTTCTTCTCCATGTGGTCCCATCGTCGAGCATATCTACGAGGTGCTCGCCAGCGTATCCACGGGACGTTCGGTGGTCGAACGCTTCATGCCGCGCGAGGCCCCCCTCCCACTTTTTCCGGGGCCCAATAAAATGAGGTTTCTCGTCCTTGCCCGGGCGTCCCCCCTCGTCCGCAGATATGGTGCGATCAATGGTAGAATACAACCACATACATGAACAGCAGCAGCGTCGCCGCGATGTAGCCGATCCCCGGGATGAAATGTGACCAGAACTCCTGGCGCTCCTCTGGTATGGCCTCCTTCACGAAGTCCTCGGGAAAGAACGCATGAGGCCTGAGATGAATGAACGCTTCGAAGATCCTGTAATATCCAAACTCGAAGAAGGACAGGAGGCCGATGATGGCGATAGAGAGGATGTCCGTCGGAGCCAGGTCGAATCTTAGCTCGACCCTCGGGAGGAGGCCCATGATTATGGCGTATTGGAATATGGGGAGCACTATCAGAAAGGTCCAGGCGAGCAGGAGCCGCCGTATGGCCGAGCGATCGCCCTTCCAGGCCGAAAAGGTATCGTAGGCGCGATACTCCTTGAACGACCGGTCGATCGTCAGAGTGAAATAGATCGCGAAGAACGCCGTGAAAAGCTCCTGGGCGGGATTGAGGTCCACCATTCAGCTGGAACTTCGGGTTCCTGAGGGATATAATCTTTAACCCGTCCCCGGCCGGGGTCCTTTTCATCAGCAAAGAGACAATGCGCCCATGGAACTGAGAGGGACCAGCGGTCGGAGCACGTCTGGCCACTACAATGGCGGAGTGACATGGATCGATCGAAGTAAGTATCAATTGCGATTCTCAACCAATAATGGTTATCAACGTACCCGGAACATCGAAGCGAACATGAATGTCGTAGATGTGAACGTGGCATCGGACACTGGCAGATGCCTCGTTGCGACTTCGAAGATAGAGAACAGAACCAACGACCGCTGGGCCGAGACGCCCGCCGCCGGGAGGGATTGACATGGGTATCCTCAGCGGCATCAGCGAGGGCATCGTGTCCAACATCGTGTGCGGCCACTTCAGAAAGTACGCCGGTCCCAGGTGCTGCAACCTGAAGCGGGCGATCTATGACGACGTTGACCTGTTCCAGCTCTGGGTGGACAACGCCCCGCGGGAAGGGGTGCACGGACTGAGGGAAGCTAGGCAGTGGACCAGAGGGTTCCCCAAGGTCCAGTACATGCTCACTCCTGACAACGTCAAGCGCTGGCTCATGGAGCAGGGCATGCGCGACATCGTCTGCACGGTGGAATCCACCGAAGGCGGCGAGGAGTGGCTGGACTGGCAGATCCGCCGGTTCCGCACCGGACTGTTCGGTCAATGAGCCTACCTGCCCTCTTTTTCAGCCTACTTAACTCAATATCGACTAGATTTCACACCTAATTAATCATTATCGACTTTTTGCGTCAACAGGCATTATACCTCTTCCAGGGGCTAGAGCAATCTAGCCTCGGGTCGGGTCGACCCGGGCGGCCGTTAAGGCACGATCATCAAAGGTGTGAAAAATGAGTTACAGGACTTCAATTGGAACCGATAACTGCATGGGCATATCCGAGACCGACGTTAGCAGCTTCGTTGCCAGCTTGGCGAAGAGCGACTCGGTAGAGGCGTCCCCGGAGATCCGAGAGGCGGTCTTCGACCAGCTCGAGTATGATCTGGGTCTGACCTTGTATCGCTTCGAGCGTCGGCACATACGAAATAGCGAGCTGCTGCAGCTCATAAAGGCCGTAGCTGGCACCAACAGGTTCAGCGCGGCGACCTATGTCCGGGAGGCCATCATAGCCGACAGCGACCGCAAGGTCACTGAGGATCTCCTAAGGAAGCTCTCCGAGAGGACTTCGCATCGTGAATGGTATGGCGGTCCTGTCGAGGAGAGGCCCGCTGACGAGCATAGTGCGAACAGCGCCTACGCGCATAACGGGAGGTCCATACGCGCTGACATCGAGCTGTTGGCAGTCCAGCACTGACATGCCTATCTGCCTCCTACAAACTCTTTCCAAACCCTTTCCCATCGTGAAAAAAGAAGAGATGGGTTTGGCAGGCCGGCTCGATCCTCAGATGGCCTGGTCGCCCTCCTCGCCGGTCCTGATCCGTATGGCCCTCTCCGCTGGCATGACGAAGATCTTCCCATCGCCCGGCTCCCCGGTGCGGGCGTTCTGAACGATGGCGTCAATGACCTTATCCACCTCCTCGTCAGGGACCACTATGGAAATGAGGGTCTTGGGCAGGAGGTCCACGCGGAACTTGCCCGCGCGGTTGACGAACTCCAGCCCTTTCTGCGCCCCTCGTCCCTGGACCTCATGGATGGTCAGTCCCACCACCCCTACGGCCTCCAATCCCGATTTCACTGCGTTCTGCATCTCCGGCCTGATTATCGCCTCGATCTTCTTCATGTTCGATCTCCCCAAGAGCAGGCGCTCTCCCCGTGCTGGGCGATGTCAGCGCCGATGCGCCTCTCATCGTTCTTCTTCAGCACGCCTCCGTAGAGGAAGCCGATATGGAGGGTCATGATCAGGACCAGGACGGTCGAGACCAGCATCCATGTCGTTTCGCCGGTATCGAAAACCATCCCCTCCACCTCAATCCTTTCATTTATCCCGTTCCTTCATTCTGACCGCTCCCGGGACCTCTCGAACGGTCGAGATGTCGGCATTGTTTCGCCTACTCGCTCCGATGACCATGTATTAGATAATTAACTAAATAAATACTTCTAATATATACAATCATACACGTATTATAGGAATAATGCGAACTTACGTGACATATCATGTAATTATTGCGGCCGGCGCGCTCGCCGCCCCGCCGCTACAAAATCATATAATTACCCGGAATATTATTGTCAGGGACCCCTATGGAGAACTTCGACCTGATCGTCATCGGCTCGGGAGCTGGGATCAATATCGTTTCCGCCGCGGCCAGCAGCGGCATGAAGGTGGCACTGGTGGAGAGCGGACCGCTGGGAGGCACCTGCCTGAACCGGGGCTGCATTCCCAGCAAGATGTGGACCTATCCCGCTGACGTCATCAGGGAGATCGAGGATGCTGCCAGGGTGGGCGTGCATGCCAAGTTGGAGAAGGCGGACTTCGAGGAGGTCAGGCGGCGCACCTGGGACCTGGTTCTCGCCGATCGGCATAACATGGCCGAAGCGCTGTCCGATGACCCTAATGTCAGACTGTTCCCTGCCTCCGGCAGGTTCGTGGGCGACCGGGCCCTCCAGGTCCACGGCCAGCACATTCGCGCCCCCAAGGTCGTCATCAGCGCCGGCTCCCGGAGCTACGTGCCGGACATCCCCGGGCTGGCCGAGGTGCCGTACCAGACCTCCGAGACCATATTCGAGATAAAGTCGCTGCCCAAGAGCATCATCTTCCTGGGCGGGGGCTACAAGTCCTGCGAGTTCGCGCACTTCTTCTCCGCCTTTGGGGTGCCGTCGACAATCATCCAGCGCAACCAGCGCCTCGTCCCGGAGGAGGAGCCTGAGATCTCTTTCGTGGTCAGGAAGAAGCTGGGAGAGCATGTCCGCATATTCACTAGCCAGTACGTTACGGGGGTCCGGCGCTCGGGCAACGGCGTCCAAGTGGTCAGGAAAGATGCCGCCACCGGGGAGGAGGTCACCGAGGAGGCGGAGATGCTGGTCCTGGGGACGGGCGCGCGCGGCAACGCGGACATCCTGAACGTCCAGGCCGCCGGGGTGCAGGCCAGCGAGATGGGGTATGTCGAGGTGAACGAGTACCTGGAGACCACCGCCCCAGGGGTATGGGCGCTGGGGGACATCACTGGCAGGCACCTCTTCCGCCATACCGCCAACTACGAGAGCCAAGTGGTATGGTACAACATGACCTCCGGGCAGAGGACCCCCGTGGACGAGCATGCCATCCCCCATGCGGTGTACACCTACCCCACGGTGGGCAGTGTCGGCCTCACCGAGGAGATGGCCAGGAAGGTCGGGTATAAGGTACTGGTCGGCTTCAATAGATATGCCAATGTGGCCAAGGGCAACGCCATGGCCGACGATCACGGCCTGCTCAAGGTGGTGGTGGAAAAGGGCACCCGCCGCATCATCGGGGCGCATATCGTGGGGAAGGAGGCCGATCTGCTGGTGCAGCAGATAGTGTACCTCATGAACTCGGGGGACCAGACCTACCTGCCCATGGGACATAGCCAGGTGATACATCCAGCTCTCAGCGAGGCGGTGGCCGGAGCGTTCGCCCGCCTGGTCGACCCCGACGATCCCGGGCACGTGCACCATCACTGATCCATGGCGGTCCGCGCACCAGAGGTGGGCGCGACATGAAGCACGACCTTAATATGCGTCCGCTTTATGGCAGAAGGAACGGGCCCAGCTTGCCGATGCGGTCGATGCCCGCTTCCACCTGGGCCGCCCATCTGTGGAAAAGCTTCTCACTGGCCATTCCAGCAAGGAAGGGGACCGGCGGCAGAAGGTACACGAACGAGCCCACCAGAGCGCCGAGCTTCTGTCCCAGCTTCATCGCATACACCTTGTTGACAATGGGATCGTCCCTCTTGTCCCGGTCGAGGTCGAGGAACGAGCGCAATATCAGGGCGTCGGAGTGAACGATCACGGTCATGCTCCAGGCGATGGCCTTGTCCATGGGGATGACCTCGCCGGCGCCGTCGGTCCTCTTGGCCAGGATCTCCCTGCGGAGCTCTTCGGCCGTACTTCCGTTGAACGTGGTGTAGGCGGACCCCACCACCGGAAGATAGTGGGCGTCGGACCCTCCCATCTTGGCCCATTTGCCGCTCTTCCCGACCTCGGCGGCCTTGGCATTGGCATACTCGTCGCGATGCCCGCCGTTCAGCACCTCGATGCCGTCAAGGTCCAGGCCCTCGATCCTCTCTCCGAGCGCCGGGCAGTGCAGGCTGAAGGGATGGGGGGCGATGACCAGGCCGTCCTGGGCCCTGATGCGGTCGATGCTCTCTTCGATCGACAGCCCTGCTGGGATCTCCTCGTTCAAGAACAGTCCGATGACCTCGCCGTCGGCGGTGCTTATCTCTTCACCCACCACCACCTCTATGTCCTTGACATCCTTCGACTCCGCCTTGGCCTTCATGGCCCCGGCGGTGGAGTTGTGGTCGGTGATGCACAGGACGTTCATTCCCACCGAGCGGGCCTTCAGCACAACATCTGCGGGGTTGGAGACCGATTCCGGGAATCGGACCACCCCAAGGCGATGGACCCCAGAATACTTGGTGTGCACATGGATGTCCGCTTTGCCCTGCACCCCCCATGAAGAATGCTGCATAGATAAATACCATTCGCCAACTTGCCGCGGCGGCATAATTCTAAAAGGAATCAGATGCGCTTCAGCAGATCGGACTTGGTGATGATGCCGACCGCCTTCTCCCTGTCCATGACCACCACCGCTGGGAACTCCAGCAGGAGGTCCCTCACCGCATCTGCGCTGGTGTTCTTGGAGACCGTGGGCGGGGAATCGCTCATCACGTCCTCGGAGTTGGTCGAGTCGCTGTCGCCCTTGAACCTCAGCAGGTCTTCTTCCGTGATCAGGCCGACCACGCCCTCTCCCCGGAACACCACTATCTGGGACACTCCCCTCTGCCTCATCAAGCGCCCCGCCGAGGCCACGCTGTCATCCGCCTGGACCCCGAAGATGGTCTTGGTCATGTACCTGGAGCAGTGCTCTTTCTGCTCCTCCCTGAGACACCGGAGTATCCGCTCTACCGTGGAGAACCGCGGGTCCACTTTCCCCGCCTCGATCTTGGCGATGTGCGCCTGGGACACCCCTGCCTTCTTGGCCAGATCGGTCTGGCTCATCCCCGCCCGGGTGCGCAGCTTCTTGATCTCCGATAGGTCCATGTATAACCCGCAGTTATAATTTTAGTAGCAAGTGATGTGTCAAAATGCATATATAGCCTTTCCTCCTTTTTCCTGGAAAAGAGTGGAGATCCATGGAACGTCATTTGTTCACTTCCGAGTCCGTGACCGAGGGTCACCCCGACAAGCTGTGCGATCAGATATCCGATGCCTTGTTGGACGCTTACCTGGCCCAGGACCCCGAAGCTCACGTGGCCATCGAGACGCTGACCACCACTGGCATGGTGGTTGTAGTGGGGGAGGTCAAGACCGATCCCTGCAAGAGCGTAATGGTCGACGTGGACAAGGTGGTCCGCAAGACCATCCGCGACATCGGGTACTCCAAGCCCGAGTTCGGCTTCGACGCCGACGGATGCTCGGTGCTGGCATCCGTCCACGACCAGTCCGCGGACATTGATATGGGGGTGTGCAGGAAGAAGAAGGGCAAGAAGCTGGCCACCGGAGCCGGCGACCAGGGACTGATGTTCGGGTACGCTACCGACGAGACCCCTGACCTGATGCCCCTGCCCATCTACATGGCCCAGAGGCTGGCCCAGCGGCTCGCCGCAGTCAGGAAGGACGGCACCCTGCCGTGGCTCCGCCCCGATGGGAAGACCCAGGTGACGGTGGAGTACGAGAACGGCGCGCCCAAGAGGATCGACACTGTGGTGGTCTCGACCCAGCACGCCCCCGTGATCGACGGGAAGACCGAGGACAAGGACGTTCAGGACATCATCAGGAAGGCCGTGATGGCAAATGTCATAAAGCCAGTCTGCGGCGATTGGATCGACGCGGACACCAAGTTCCACATCAATCCCACCGGCAGGTTCGTCATCGGAGGGCCGTGCGGCGACTCGGGCGTCACGGGCAGGAAGATCATCGTGGACACCTACGGTGGCATGGGCCGCCATGGAGGTGGCGCCTTCTCCGGAAAAGACCCCACCAAGGTCGACAGGTCCGCGGCGTACATGTGCCGCTACATCGCCAAGAACATCGTGGCCTCCGGCCTGGCCAAGCAGGTGGAGGTCCAGGTCGCCTACGCCATCGGCGTCAGCGAGCCGGTGTCCATCATGGTCGACACCGAGGGCACCGGTATGATCGAGGACGAGAAGATCGCCGCCGCCGTGGCCAAGGTGTTCGATCTGACCCCCGACGGCATCATGAAGGCCCTGAACCTGAAGAGGCCGATCTACCAGAAGACCGCTGCATATGGTCACTTCGGCCGCAAGGACGCCGACTTCACCTGGGAGAGGGTCAACAAGGTCGACGCCCTCAGGACCGCTGCCGGCATCGCCGCGCCCGCCAACGGCAAGGTGAAGGTGAAGCAGGTCAAGACCAACGGCCAGGTCGCCACGGTCTAAATCCCTTCTTCAATCCCCTTTCTCCTTTCTCTCCATTACTTTACGGCCGATGGTCCTGCCATACTCCCGGCACTGCTTGCGCTCCTCCACCGAGGGGACCCACTGCACCGTCAGCTCCCCGAACGGCATGTCCAGGCCGCCCATCTTCATCAGCTCTCGCGCCGCCTGCACCGCCCCGCTGCTCCAGCCGTAGGAGCCGAACACCGCCCCCAGGCGGTCCTTGGGACGCAGTCCCTTCATGTAGGTGACCATGTCGGCCACCGACGGGAACATGGAGTTGTTCAGCGTCGGCGTGCCCACCACTACGGCCCGGGAGTCCAGCAGCTCCTTCATTACCATGCTGCGGTCGGTATCGGTCAGCTTGAGGATGGTCACCTCGGGCCCCTCCGAAGCGATGCCCTCGGCGATGTCCTCGGCCATTATCCTGGTGCTGCCCCACATGGTGTCGTAGACCACGATGGCCTTCTCCTTGGTCCGGTTGTTGGCCCAGTCGGTGTACAGCTGCACGATCTTCCCGAGGTCCTTTCTCCAGATGGCCCCATGGGATGTCGCCAGTATCTGGATGTCCAGCTCCTGGGCCTTCTCCACGGTCTTGAGGACGCGGGCATTGAAGGGCAGGATGATGTTGGCGTAGTACTTCGCCGCCTCCTGGAAAAGGACATCCTGGTCTACCTCGTCGGCGAACCGCTTGGTAGTAGCGTAGTGCTGCCCGAAGGCGTCCATGCTGAACAGGAGCTTGTCCTCCTCGACGTAGGTGAACATGGAGTCAGGCCAGTGCAGCATGGGGGTGTCGATGAACTTCAAGGTCTTGCCGCCGAGCTGGATCTCCGAGCCGTCCTTGACCATCTCCACGTCCAGGCCCGGGTAGTGCTTGTTCAGTCCCTCCACCCCCATCCTCGACGCCAGGATCTTGGCCCCGGTAAGCTTCTGCATCTCCGGCAGCGCCCCGGAGTGGTCCATCTCGGTATGGTTCGACACTATGAGATCGATCCTCTTGGGATCGATGACGCTGCTGATGCGCTCCACCAGCTCTCCGTAGAACGGTTTCTTCACCGTGTCCACCAGGATGTTCTTCTCCCCTGTGATCAGGTACGCGTTGTAGGTCGTTCCGCGCGGCGTGGTGTACCCGTGAAAGTTCCTTACGTTCCAGTCGATGGCGCCTACCCAGTATATCCCGTCGGTTACCCGCACTGCTTCCTTCATCTTGTCTCACCGGCCATTAATATCGGCTCACGGGGTATTATCATTTACGAGCAAAGCATCGGCCGGCCCATCTAGAAAAAAATAGGCGCAATATTAATGGGCGGTCCTTGATAAATAGTGCCTGCGTCCTGCTCCAAGGCCCCCTCGCCCGGATCGCCGGGGCGGCAATGAGCGCCATCCGATCCATCGGCTCCCCGGAGATGGGGGGCCGGGCAGGCCTGGTTCCTGCCTTCCCGCCTTACGTGGTGTAGTAATATTCGCCCTTCTCTTTCTGCTCCCGGTCCAGCCTCGACCCCGGCTTGTTGATGCGGGGGCGGTCGGTCTCGTTGTCCCGGCGGAAGGTGACATCGACCTTCTCCAAGAACATGTTCATCCCCGCCCTCATGTCGAACGGTCCGGAGGCCCGCCCCTCCGTGCCCGGCTTCCCGGAGAACACCATCATGGAGTCCGAGACCATGTCCAGGAAGTATATGTCGTGGTCAACGATGAGCGCGCTGCGGCCGCGCTTCTCCATCACCCTGCGGATGGTCTTGGCCGCCTCCATCCTCTGGTTGGAGTCGAGGTACGCGGAAGGCTCGTCCAGGAGATACATGTCCGCCTCCTGGGTGAGGCAAAGCGCGATGGCCACCCTCTGCAGTTCGCCGCCGGACAGCGTCTTCACGTTCTTCTCGTAGAGGCGCCGGAGCGTCAGGGGATGAGCGATCTCGCTCTCGAAGAACCCCGACCCGAAGAACTCGTGGTTGGCGGTCATGAACATATCCATGACCGTGCCGTCGAAGTCGGGGGCGATATATTGAGGTTTGTAGGATACCTTGACTTTCCGGTCCAGGGACCCCACGGTCGGCTCCTGGATGCCGGCGAGCATCTTCACGAAGGTGGTCTTGCCGATGGCATTGGGGCCGACCACACCCACGGACTCGCCGATCTTGATGCTGCCGGGGTCGGCCTTGAGCTTGAAATTCTTGAAGTCGCACTCCAGGGCCCCGTACTCCAGCAGCGGGACGGTGAGCTGGCTGTCGCGGGGGGGATGGGACTCGAACCGTATCTGGGTGTCCCGGAATCGGATGTTCTCCTCCCTCATGTAGCCATCGAGGTAGGTGTTGATGGCGGTGCGCACCTGGCGGGGCTGAGCGAACACACCGTAGGCGCCCTCGGAGCCGTACACCAGGTAGGCGTTGTCGGCCAAGAAGTCCAAGATGGCCAGGTCGTGCTCGATGACCACGATCTGCTTCTCCTCCGCCATTGACTGGATGACGCGGGCGACCTTGATCCTCTGGTAGATGTCCAGGTAGGACGACGGCTCGTCGAAGAAGTAGGTGTCCGCCTCTCTCATGATGGTCGCCGCGATGGCCACTCTCTGTAGTTCGCCGCCGGACAGCTTATCTAGAGGTCGGTCGACGACCTCGTTGAGCTCCAGCAGGTCCGCCGCCTCCTCCACGGTCATCCGCTCCGCGACCTTCTGCAAGAGGTCCCGGACGACGCCTTTGACGACCTGGGGCAGCTTGTCCACATACTGGGGCTTGACCACTGTGCGCACCTTGCCCGCATATACTTTGGTCAGGTAGTCGCCGAGCTCCGAACCGGCCAGCTTGGCTAGGACGTCTTCCTTGCTGAGGGGGTGCTCGTAATCGCCGAAGTTGGGGACCTCCTCTCCGGACAGCAGCCTAATGGAGGTGGTCTTGCCGATGCCGTTCGGACCCAGGATGCCGGTGACCAGCCCCTTCTTGGGCACGGGGAGGCGGTATATGCGGAACCCGTTCTTGCCGTACTGGTGCATGAGGTCCGTTTTCAGTTCCTCGGGCAGTCCGATGATCTTTATGGCCTCGAAGGGGCACTTGTTCACGCAGATGCCGCACCCCGCGCACAGCTCCTCCGATATCACGGGCTTGCCGCCCTCGCCCATGACCACGGCCTCCACGCCGGTGCGCACCTTGGGACAATAATTGATGCACTCGTTGTTGCACTTCTTAGGTTGACAGTGGTCCCGCAATAGCACGGCGATGCGCATGGGCTTCGCAATGCTGACTCTGCGATAAAAAGTTGATTGTCAGCCCTTGGGAGGACCTGGGCCCAGCAGGTCAGGGCCAGCCGCCCCGGGACAGCATCAACGCTTAAATCCATCCTACACAATCCGATGGGCGATCGATATGGTAAAGGTACTAGTGTGCGTGGCATGGCCCTACTCGAACTCAGCGATCCACCTGGGGCACGTGGCCGGTTCCCTCCTCCCTCCCGACGTATTCTCCAAATATCACCGCCTCAAGGGCAACGAGCCGCTCATGGTGGGCGGGTCGGACCAGCACGGCACCCCTGTCACGGTGAAGGCCGAGAAGGAAGGCCTCACCCCCGAACAGCTGGCCGACAAGTACCACTACATCATCAAGAAGGCCATCGAGGACCTGGACATCGAGTACTCCCTGTACACCAAGACCCACAACCCCAATCATATCGAGGTCACGCAGGACTTCTTCCTGACCCTCCTGGACAAGGGCTATCTGTACAAGAAGAGCACATTGCAGTACTACTGCCCGCAGTGCGCGAAGTTCCTCCCCGACCGCTACGTGGAGGGCAAGTGCCCTGACTGCGGGAACGAGAAGGCCAGGGGCGACCAGTGCGAGAAGTGCGGAAAGGCCTTCGAGCCGGGTGAGCTGAAGGAGGCCAGGTGCATACACTGCACTGTGGCCCCCGAGCTCAGGGAGACGGAGCACTTCTTCCTGAAACTGAGCGCGTTCCAGGACCGCCTGCTCGACTGGGTCAAGGACAAGGATTATTGGAAGCCCAGCGTGCAGCTGTTCACCAGGAACTGGCTGGAGGCCGGGCTGGAGGACCGCCCCATCACCAGGGACATGAACTGGGGTGTGCCGGTGCCCCTGGAGGGCTGGGACAACAAGGTCATCTACGTGTGGTTCGATGCGGTCATCGGATACCTCGCGGCGTCCAAGGAGTGGTCCAAGCTCATCGGGCAGCCGGACGCCTGGAAGGCCTGGTGGCAGGACCCCTCGGTCAAGGGCTACTACTTTCTGGGCAAGGACAACATTCCCTTCCATACCATCATCTGGCCATCCATGCTGATGGGCTATGGGGGCCTCAACCTGCCGTACGACGTGCCGGCCAACGAGTTCCTCACCTTCAAGGGCGACAAGCTCTCCAAGTCCCGCGGCGTGAGCATCGACATACCGACGATGGTCCAGAAGTTCCAGGTGGATGCCATCCGCTATTACCTCGCCGCCAACATGCCGGAGAACAAGGACGCCGACTTCTCCTGGGAGGATTTCGAGACCAAGGTGAACAACGAGCTCGTCGCTACCTTGGGCAACTTCTACCACCGCGTCCTCAGCTTCACCTACAAGCACTTCGGGGAGGTTCCGGAGTTCAAGGGGACCGAGGCCGAGCGGGACGAGATCATGGGCGTCATCGCCCGGACCAGGGACGAGGTCGACGCCTACCTCGACAAGTGCGAGTTCAAGCGCGCCCTGAAGGCCGTCATGGACCTGGCGCAGTTCGGCAACCGCTACTTCGACTCCGTGGGGCCGTGGGCCCTTATCAAGAAGGACCGGGAGAGGTGCGGGACGGTGCTGAACCTGAACCTGCAGCTGGTGAAGGCGCTGGCCGTGCTCAGCTATCCGTTCCTGCCCCGCTCCGCCCAGGGCGCGTGGAATTTGCTGGGGTACGGCGGCAAGCTGGTCGAGGCGGGATGGGGCGGCGTGAGCTCGGTGCTGCCGGAGCATCAGAAGCTTAAGGAGCCCGTGCCTCTCTTCTCGAAGATCATGGTGGAAAAGGAGGAAAGTTCACCGTTCAAGGGCTTCGGGGCCCTCAACCTAAAGGTAGGCGAGGTCGTGGACGTGCAGGACCATCCCAACGCCGACTCCCTGCTGCTCCTTCAGGTGGACATCGGGAAGAAGATCCAGATCGTGGCCGGGCTGAAGAAGTACTATCCCGGGGACGCCCTCCGGGGCAAGAAGGTCGTGGTGGTCTCGAACCTGAAACCGGCCAAGCTCCGGGGATACGAGTCCCAGGGCATGCTGCTGGCCGCCGACGCCGACGAAATGGTGCAGGTGCTGTCCCCGCCCGCCGGGTCCCTGCCCGGGGACGCCGTTAGCAGCGGGATGACCCAGGGAGACAAGCCGCTGGAATACAAGGACTTCCAGAAATTGACGATCCGCATCGCCGGCGTGATGGGCAAGGACAGGGTCAACGTGGGCCGCGAGGTAAGGTGCGCCGTCCCCGAGGGGACCGGGGCCAAGAAGATCGCGGTGTTCCTTCCCGCCCCCGAATCTGACGAGGCCTTGGCGCTGTTCACCGACAAGGGCGCGGTGACCGTGGACGAGGGCGTGCCCGACGGAGCGACCGTCCGATGAAGGCTGACCTTCACGTTCACTCGACCTATTCCGAGGACGGCAAGCAGACCGTCCCCGAGATACTGGAGCGCTGCCATCTCCTGGGGTTCGGGGCGCTGGCCATCACCGACCACAATGCCATCGGCAGCTGGGAAGAGGCGGCCAGGGAGAACAAGTACGGCATCATACTCATTCGGGGGGTGGAGGTGTCCACCTCGGAGGGCCACCTTCTTGCGCTCGGGGTGAGCGGGCCGGTGCCCAAGGGGATGGGGGTGCAGGAGACCATCGATCACGTGCACCGGGACGGGGGCATAGCCGTGGCCGCGCACCCCTACCGGGCCTGGTCCGGACTGGGCGCGGAGAACGTGCGGGGGAAGACCTTCGACGCGGTGGAGGCCATCAACGGCCGCTCGCTGAGATGGAGCAATGCCGGGGCCATCCGTCTAGCCAAGGAGATGGGGGTCGGGGAGACCGGAGGCAGCGACGCCCATCACCAGGTGTCGTTGGGCCGCGCTTTCACCATCCTCCCCGATGACTGCGCCACGGAGAGCGATGTGCTGAAGGCGATAGTGGAGAGGAGGACCAGCGCGGCCGGGCGGCACCGGTCCTTCTTCGGCTTCCTGTACTTCGGCGTGAAAAGCGTGCTGAAGTGGACGGGAAGGGGCTTCAAAAGGATCTAAGTGTCAAGCTCGGAGACGGCCTCTGTCGCCCGGAGGGCCACCTGCCCGGCGTCGGCGCTCTTGTTCGCGGTAACCGCCATGAGATATTTGGGACCGGCCCCTATGAGTATGAGGTTCTGGTCGGACAGCTCCACCACGACCTTGTCGAGCCTGTCCTTCATATCATTGGCGGTGGTCTCGGCGGCCCCCAGGATGATGGCGGACATGGCGGAGTATGTTTCCTTGTGGACGCCCTTAAGGGGCTCGCCCATGACGTACAAGCCGCCTCTGGAAACAAGGGAGACGGTCAGGACCCCGTCGACCTTTTTAATGTCTTCCAAAGCGCCCTTTACCTGAGAAAGCTCGCTCATATCAATACCAGTATCCAGACCGATGACGTTAATTGAAGAAGGGTCATAAATAGGTTTTGATAATAATGGTCTCACTGACAATGTGAGCTGGACGGTGGCGGGCCGACAGAAAATAATATACAATTACAATTATATTATTTGTCATCGCTGTTGGGCATGGCCTCTTTTCTCGTAAGCGGGTCAGACCACATAATATCTTCTTGGATAATTTTGTTCATGGTATCAAATTCGCAAGATTTATATCCGCGTTATTCGCTCATCCTGGCGAGGGATGCACTTATGCCAAATTCGTTGGTAAAGAACGCACTGGGTAGTGAATACCAGCAAAAGGTCAATGCTACACCGGCCTCCGAGCCGATGCCGCATGAGCAGATACTGTCCGACACCGACCGCGAGCTCCTTGAGCTCGCCAAGCAGCTTGATGTCTGCATCAAGATCATCGGCTGCGGCGGTGGCGGTTCGAACACCATCAACCGCTGCGTCGATGCCGGGATAAGCGGAGCGCAGCTTTGCGCCATCAACACCGACGCCAAGCACCTCCTGACCATCCGCGCCCCCAAGAAGATCCTCATCGGGAGGAGCACCACCAGGGGCATGGGCGCCGGCGCTCTTCCGGAGAACGGCGAGGCCGCGGCGAGGGAGAACGACGCTGACATCAGAACCTTCCTGCAGGGCTCCAACATCGTGTTCGTCACCGCCGGCATGGGCGGCGGCACCGGGACCGGCTCCGCGCACTATGTAGCTTCTATCGCCAAGGAGCAGATCCGGGCGCTCACCGTCGGCGTGGTCACCTTCCCCTTCCGGGCTGAAGGCACCGTCCGCGCCGAGAACGCCATGATCGGCCTGAACAAGCTCCGCTCCGTCTGCGACACTACCATCGTGGTCCCGAACGACAAGCTCCTCGAGCTCGTGCCTAAGCTCCCCGTTGACGCCGCGTTCAAGGTCGCCGATGAGGTGCTCATGCAGACCATCAAGGGACTTACAGAGATCATCACCAAGCCCGGCCTGGTCAACCTAGACTATGCCGATATCCAGACCGTCATGAAAGAGGGCGGCGTCGCCTTCGTCGGCATCGGCGAGGCGACCGATGACGAGGACGACAGGGTCAAGGCCGCGGTGCATGAGGCCCTCAGCTCCCCGCTGCTGGGCGAGATCAACCTGAAGGACGCCAAGGGCGTGCTGATCCGCGTAGTGGGCGGTCCGGACATGACCGTGGGCGAGGCCCAGAGGGCCGCTCAGATCGCCAACGACTCCGTCAACGAGCGCGCCAGGATTATCTGGGGGTGCTCCATCGATCCCGAGATCGAGGGGACCATCAAGATCCTGCTCATCGTCACCGGCGCCTCCTCCAAGTACATGTACGGCAAGGGCGGCGCTCCGACCAGCAGGCTCGGCGTCCTCGAAGACGATATCCCCAAGCCCAAGCTCGGAGGGCAGCAGAAGGCCCAGTCCCAGCAGAGGCAGGCCGCTCCCGCCTATGATGACGACGGCATAGACTTCGTGCGCTGAACGAGGGGGCATTCGGGGACGCGTCGGTCAAACCCTTTCCGCCTTTAATCTAAGGCGGGGAGGTCAAAACTCGAAGGCGCTGTCGCCGAAGGTAATGGCTGGGCACGGTTCCAAACAGCGCCCGCAGTGGGCGCATCTAGCAGTTTCCACAAGGACACGGCCCCGCTCAAGCCTAAGTGCACCCTCGCAACATCTGGCGATGCAGACGCCGCAGCCGACGCACTCCTCGGCCTTGACCACCGTTCGGCGCACCCTTTCCACTTTTTTCCTTAGCTCCTCTTCTTCTTTGCTCTTGCCTATGAGGGCGCCCTGATCGTACACGGTGATGCCGTCGACCGCGCACCATCCCTCCTCCACGTTAAGGGTCACTTCGCCGAGCATGTTGAGGACGTTCGCCACGCGCTCCAGGTCCAGAGGGCGGTTGAACGCCCCCTCTATGCTATATCCCATGGTGCACGGCGAGGCGCCTTTCTGGATGTACAGGCGGAGATTCTCCGGGGGCTTCTCCCCCTCTCCCGGGCCGTTCGCCTTGACGGAGACGTGGATGCGGTCCAGCTCCTGCTTGATGGACGGGGGCAGGGACCTCCACCTCCAGGCGCCGTATTCGATCCACTCTTTGGGATACCCGCGGGAGGCGGCGTAGCCCTCCAGGAAGGAGGTCCACTCCTTGAACCTCTGCGAGCTCGCCTCCACCTGCCTCATCTCACCCAGGTCGGACGCAGGGCACAGGTAGCAGCCGATGCGGTCCAGGCCCCGGTCGTACCAGGGATTGTGCTCCTCTCCCTCGCCCATGATCAGCAGCCACACGTGGAGGGCGGTCCAGTTCTGGATGGGCGAGGCGCCGATCTGCCCCGGGGTCCAGGGATTGCTCCACACCCGGGGCTTGGAGGCCCTCGATTCCGACTCATACCTTCTCTGGCCGATGAACGACAGCACCCCCTTTGGGTAGTGCTTCATGATCGCCCTGACAGTGGGGCCGAGCTTGTTGGTCTTGCAGCACCACCGGTAGTCCCGCCCGGGCGGCCCGAAGACACGAAGCCCCTCTTCAAAGGCCTGCCGGGGCGCTTCCTCGATGATCAGCTCCAGGCCGTGCCTCTCCGCCGCCCGCTTGACGTGCTCGACAGTCTCCGGGAACTCCAGGCCGGTGTCGATGAAGAAGACCGGGAGCTTCATTCCTGCCTTCAAAGACAGTAGGAGCACTGCGAGGGAGTCCTTTCCCCCGGAGAAAGATATCATGGCGGGCCGGTCGTTCTCCTTGACCACCCTCTTCATGAACGACACCGCCTCGCCCACCTTCCTCTCCATCTCCGGACGGTTGGCCTCGATGGCCTGCTGCCAGGTGGAACCGTTCGGCGCCGCCCTCTCGCGGGGCGCCTCGTTCCACCGCACCTTCACGGCCATGCCCCGGGAATCGGGTGCGATCTCCTCCGAGCTCATGCGGGCCATGCCGGCGGCGAAGGCCTTTCCCGATTGGTCGAGGACGATGACCTCGTCGCCGACCTTGATCCCAGGGTCCGTGCTCACCACGCCCGGCGCGAGGAGGTTCGAGCCGCTGAGCACCGGCTTTATGGCACCGTCGTCCCCGATGACCCTGCCCCTGGTGGCGACGGCCTCCATGGCGCGTGCCGCGGGCATGCGGGGAAGGAACACCCATCCCCGGTCCAGGTCGTACCTCAGGGAGCCGACCACCGCGCCGTCGACAATGATCTCGTCCATGCGGTCCAGGGCGGGGGCCTTGTTCATCAGCGCCACGCGGCCGTCCGGGAGCACCGCCTTGCCGGCACCGTCGCCGAACTGGGCGTCGATGGTCCTCCTGACGAGATCGATATCATGCGCGAACGCCGGGCGGATGTCCCCGGGCGGGGTGACCTCAACGGGAACGGTCGCGGCGCCGCAGGAGCCGCACTCCTTCTGCTCCAGTATCGGGACGTTGCAATGGGGGCACCAGCGCAGTACCATCTTGCCTAGGCGGACCAGGGCCATGGGGGCACCGACTCGGGTCATGGAATTAAAACTTTTGGGGAGGTCCCGTGGTCATGTCGTTCCATATGCGCATCCTTCGCATGGATGCTCGTCCGTACGCTTAGGGGGCCAGCCGTTGGACGAACGAGCACTTTTTTCGCCCACTGGGCGGCGCTCCTTGTGCTCCGGGGCACCACTGGAGCGTTCAAACCTTTCCAGCGCAATCTAAATAGGGGGGAAATAATCAGGGGAGCGGTTTTAATAATGAAGGCGACGAAGCGCTCGATGGGTGTGACATACGCCATACGAGACATCCTTCTGCCGGCGAGGGAGCTGGAGAAGAAAGGTGCCGAGATCATAAAGCTGCATATCGGCGATCCGAACAAGTTCGATTTCGAGACCCCCAAGCACGTGCGCGATGCCCTGTGCCGCGCCGTCGAGGTCAATGACAACGGGTACGCCGAGTCCGAGGGCTACGTCGAGCTTCGCCGTGCCATCCTGGAGAAGGAGAAGCAGAAGAACGGGATCGATGTGGGCATAGAGGACTGTGTCATCACCAACGGGGTCACGGAAGCCATCCAGACCATCACCGCCGCGGTGGTGGACCCCGGCGACCAAGTGCTGGTACCCGGGCCGGGATATCCAACTTACACCGAGTTCACCAAGTTCTTCGGCGGGACCCCCATCGCCTACAAGGCCGATGAGGCTAACAACTGGCAGCCTGACATCGACGACATGAGGAAGAAGATCACCGATCGCACCAAGTACATCGTGGTCATTAACCCCAACAATCCCACCGGGTCGCTGTACTCGGACAAGGCGCTGAAGGAGATTACCGACCTGGCCGGGGAGCATGACCTGTTCATCATATCCGACGAGATCTACGATCTGATGACCCTCGACGGCGTCCACCATTCGCCCGCTTCACTGTCTAAGGACGTGCCGGTGATCCTGTGCAATGGGTTCTCCAAGGCCGACCTTCTGCCTGGCTGGCGCCTCGGGTACACGGTGTTCCGGGACCCCCAGGGAAAGCTGGACGAGATCAAGGAGGGCATGATGCGCCAGCTGAGGCTGCGCATCAGCGCCAACAACCCCTGCCAGATGGCGGTCATCGAGGCCCTCAAGGGCCCCAAGGACCACCTCGGGGACACCACCAGGAAGCTCCGGGAGCGCCGGGACTATATCGTCAAGCGCATCAACGACATACCCGGGTTGAGCACCACCAAGCCCCAGGCCGCCTTCTACATCTTCCCCAAGATCGAGTCCAAGCATTGGGACCGCGACTGGGACTTTGTCCTGGACGTGCTGAACAACTGCCATGTGCTCCTGACGCCGGGCTCCGGGTTCGACGAGACCTATGGCAAGATGCACTTCCGCGCGGTGTTCCTGCCGCCGATAGAGACGCTGGGCAAGGCGTTCGACTCCATCGAGGACTACATGAACAAGGTGGCCTGAGAGCGGCTCAGGCCGGCACCCTTTCCTTTACCCTGCTACCTCTCCAGTAGCCGTTCTGGAGCCATTGCTCGAAGGTCATCAGGCCGGGGTGGAGCTTCCTGAGGGCGGCGATGTCGGCGTTGTACCCGCTCTCGTTCATCCAGCTGAGCATCCTGTACCCGTCGTCGCTGATGTCCAGCCCCTCCAGCTCCTGCTGGTAGTATTCCACCGGCCGCTTTATCTCCCGTGAGAGCACCTCGGCCACCTGCGGCATCGTAAGCGAGTCCCCGGCCACTTCGATAGCCTTCCCCAGCCAATCGTTCTTGTTGTCGAAGATGATGGCCGCGAAGAAGCCGATGTCCTCGGTGGCGATCATCTGCAGTTCCTTATCGAGGTCCAGGGTGTTTATCAGCTCCCCCGACATGATGGCCTGGACGTTCTGCGGCGCGTTATAGTTCTCCATGAAGGAGACCGGCCTGATGACGCTCCAGGGTAATCCTATATCCCGAATGTGCCACTCCGTCTGCCACTTGCTCTCGAAGTGAGGTATCCCCGTATTCCTCTCTGCTCCGCCCACCGAGCTGTAGACAAAGTGCTCGACCCCGGCGTCCTTGGCGGCATCCGAGACCATCTTGCCCTGCTTGGCCTCGACGGCGGGCCCCTCCTCCATCCAGGTAAGGACGCAGAACACCCCGTAGGCACCCTCCAGGTCCCTGCGGATGGCCCGGGGATCATCGAGATCGCCTCTCACGATCTCCGCCCCCAGCCCCTCGAGCGCCTGGGCCCGGGGGCCCTGGGGGTTCCTGGAGATACCCCTGACGTCGAACCCCGCTTCCAGGAGATGTCTCACCGCGGTGCTTCCTTGGTGCCCGGTGGCCCCGGTCACCACTATCGTTCTGTCACTTCGGGCCATGCTCTTGCCTCGGGATGAAGTTGGAACTCTCTCGTATAAGTTAGTTTTATGAGGAGAAGGCTTCCGATGGAGGCACGGACAGATAAAACGGGAAATGGGGAAGCGGTTTGGCCCCGGCGTATCAGCCGAGGTTCTTGAGCAGCTTCACGCAGGCTTCCAGCGCGTCGCGGCCCTTCTCGATGCGCTCCTCGGCCTGCAGCCTCGTCATCCCCGGCCCGGAGATGCCCAGGCTCACCGGCTTGTCGTACTGCAGCGAGAGGTCGATGATCTTCCGGGCGGCGTGCTGTATCACTATCTGGTCATGCTCCGTCTCCCCCTCGATGACCGCGCCGAGGGTCACCACGCCGTCGATGTCCTTGTCCTCGACCAGCTTCTTCACGCCCAGGGGTATATCGTAGACCCCCGGCACGTAGATCACTTTGCTCACGTTCACGTCCAGGAAGGCCGCATGAGCCTTCGCCCTTTCCAACATCATCGATGTGATGTCGAAGTTGAACTCGGATACCACGATCCCTATGTTGTATCTCTTCATGTTATTCACTCCCTGATCGGTCCAGCGTCCTCGTATCCCTGGCGCAGGCCTTTGCCGGCGTTCCTGGCCAGCTGCTCCTTCCTGAAGAGCAGGTTATAGGCGTTCCGCGCGTGCTCCCGGGCCCGCTGCTTGGCCAGCCAGTCCAGGGTCTTGGCGTCGGGGGCCTCGTCCTCGTGGACGAAGACCTCGATAATGTGGTGATTGGTCATGAGCTGCGCCTGGATCAGGCCGATGGAGGCCTGGTGGGCGCACTGCTTGTCCTTGTCCTGCGGCCCCGGCATCCCCAGCGCCATGACGATGTTGCAGCCCTCCTCCTCGATGAGCTTCTTGGAGGCCACCGGGAGGTCCTTGATGCCCGGCACGGTGTAGCGCAACACCTTGAATCCGGTGCCCATGGTCTTGAGCTCCTCTATGGCCGCACCGCCCATGTCCACCCTGGCGAAGGTGGTATCGGCGATGCCGATGAGCTTCACTTCCCCTCCTCCTTGGCCATGTTGGCGGTGTGCCAATCGATGATCTTCCTGATGATCTTGCGGGTGCCGTTGAGGTCGTCCTCGAACTTGCCCAGGCGGACCACCTCGATGTCCATGCCCCTTTTGGCCAGCTCCTCCTCCAGCATGCTCCTGTCAAAGGCCTGGTCGTAGCCCAGGGCGATGATGTCAGGCCTGATCTCCTTGACCACGCCGTACATGTCCCCTTCCCGCCCCAGGACCGCGCGGTCGACCGGCTTCAGCGATTCCACCAGTTCCAGGCGCATCTTCTCCGGGGTGATGGGCTCGTGCTTGTTCCTTCGCACCGTGTTGTCAGTAGCGACCACCACCACGAGCTCGTCGCCGAGCTTCTTGGCTTCGCTCAGATAATGCACGTGACCTGTATGCAGTATGTCGAACACTCCGCTGGCCATTACCCTGGTCATCTGGACCACTCGCTCGCCTTCCAGGCGTCGACGATCTCGGCGCCCTCGAGGTAGGCCAGGCCATATCTCTTGGCGTGCTCTTGAGCTTTCTCTTTGCGCAGGGCCTTCCCGTCATCGCCCATCATCTCGCACATGGTGGCCGACGGGAACATCCCTGCCATCTTGAGCAGGGCGGTGGAAAGTTCGGTGTGGCCCTTGCGGTCGTTGAGCACCCCGGGCTGGGAATTGAGCAGGAACACATGCCCTGGGGCCCTGAAGTCCGCGCCGAACGCGTCCTTGGCCGCTTCCGGGTCCATGTCCGGGATGCGCTTCCCCAGCTTAGCGAACTCCGAGATGGTCAGGGCGCGGTCCCGGTCCGGGATCCCGGTAAAGGTCTTCCGGTGGTTGATGGTGAGGGAGAAAGCGGACTTGGTGTCGTACGGCAGGTCGTTGGGGGCCAGCTTCCGCAGCACCGGGTGCTTGGCGTAGGACTCGGCGAAAAGCTCCGCGAGGAATGGCAGGTCCAGCTTCTTCCACATGTCGCTGGGGGAGGAGGTGCAGATGAGGCCGCCCGCCTCCTTGCGCATGGCACGCACGCTCTCCGGTGTCACGAACTCGGAGGCGATCACCATGTCGGTCTCTGCTTCCCTGCTGTCCGAATCGAATATCAGTACGAACTTGCCCTCCCTGAGGTCAGAGAAGGCCTTCGATAGTTTGTCCATGTTCTGACCCTCAGAGGCCATGCCTCCCTTCGTATATCATTCATTCTGTAGCTACTATGTTTTTAGTAATGTTCAGGAGATGTCCCGATACTGCACTGGCCGTGATAGCCAGCAGGTGATTCATTAGGAATGTTTTAATTAGGTCCAGGCGCTATTATGAGCGTTATGTTCGTCATGTTGGACGATGCTGACGCCATCACCAGGGCTGACAGCTCGGGCATGCTGCGTCAGATTGCCGATCTCCCCCAGCAGCTGAAAGCTTCCATCGCGACGAAGGTCGACATGGGAGAGGCGCGGGTGGACAACGTTTGCATATGCGGGCTGGGTGGCTCGGCCATGAGCGGGGACATCTTGAGCGATCAATTGGACCGCTCGTCCCTGTTCCCGTCCGCGGTGGTACGCGACGTGCAGCTCCCCCGATGGGTGGACGACAAGACCCTGACCCTCCTGATATCATACTCCGGCAACACCAAGGAGACAATGGCCATGTATGAGCAGGCCCGCAAGAGGAACTCCCTGCTGGTGGCCATCACGTCGGGGGGCTCCCTGCTCCAGACCTGCCAGGAGTGTGGCGAGCGGACCGTGGAAGTGCCCTCCGGACTTCAGCCCCGTGCAGCTCTGGGCTATCTGCTTGGCGCATCGGCCAAGGTGCTGGAGTCCGCTGGCGTAACCCCAGTGGCGACGGAGCTCTCGGGCATGGTAGCGTCCCTGGACAGGCTCGTCGGCGAGCTGGTGCCCTCGGTGCCTACCGAGCGCAATGTGGCAAAGCAGGTCGCTAGGGACCTGGAAGGCAAGATCCCCGCAGTATACTCGTCCCGTTCGGTGAGGGCGGCGGCGAAGCGGTGGCAGACCCAGATCAACGAGAACTCCAAGATGTTGTGCTTACAGGGGGAGCTGCCGGAGGCGGACCACAACCAGATCGTGGGCTGGCTAGACGGCGCGCCTGATGCCG